>DATDQT010000071.1:0-5109 GCA_035292085.1 bacterium | reverse complement strand
CGGCGCTTCCTCCTGCAGGCCGCCGGAATCGGTCAGGATCACATCGGCCCGCTCCATCAAGCGCACCCAGGGCGCGTAGTCGGGCGGCTCGATCAGGTGCGCCCGCGGGTGCGCCCGCAGCACGTCATCCACCACACGGCGTACGGCCGGGTTGGGGTGGACCGAGAAGACGAGCTCGACATCGTCGAACTCCTCGAGGATGTCCAGCAGCGCGAGATAGATCTCTCGCAGCGGGGATCCCCAGTTCTCCCGGCGGTGTGTGGTCACCAGCAGCAGCCGCCGGCCGCCCAGCGCCGGCAGATTGGGCAGGGGCCACGTGACCGCGGCCTGCCTGACGGCAAACAGGGCATCGATCACGGTATTCCCGGTGACGATGATCTGCTCCGCGCGCACCCCCTCGCGCAGCAGGTTGGCCTTCGCCGCCGCCGTGGGTGGGAAGTGGAGGTCCGCGAGCGCGGTCGTCATCCGGCGATTCAGTTCTTCGGGGAACGGGTGGTACTTGTCATAGGTCCGCAGCCCGGCCTCCACGTGCCCGATGGGGATCTGCCGGTAGTACGCGGCCAGCGCACCGACGAACGTCGTGTGCGCGTCTCCCTGGACGAGAACCATCGCCGGGCGAAGGTCATCCATCACCGCGGACAGCCCGGTCAGTGCGCGCGTGACGATGTCGACCAGTGACTGCTCGGGGAGCATGATGTCGAGATCCCGGTCAGGAGTAATGGCAAACAGCCGGAGGACCTGGTCGAGCATCTCCCGGTGCTGCGCCGTGACCACGACCTGCGGGATGAAATCGCCGCTGGCGCGCAGCGCCTGCACCACGGGAGCCATTTTGACGGCTTCCGGCCGCGTCCCAAAGACCGTCATGATCGGAATGCGCGATGGAGGGTCGGGGCCTTCGACTCGCATCACGCTCGCTCAGGCCACTCGACTCGCAGCATCGGGTCGAAGACCACGAGCGAGCCGCGCAGCGGCGAGTCGAGTGGCATTACGAGGCGGCGGGAACATCCCCGCCGACGGGACGCCCGCGCAGCAACCCAAGCCGGCGGGCGAAGAAGAGCAGCGCGGCGAGGATGACGGCGAGGATGACCAGCGACACCGTCCGGTTCACGCCCGCCACCGCGAGCCCGCCGAGCCCCAGCATGGCGCTGATCGAACAGAGGATGAACACCGTCTGGCGCTGGCTTAGGCCGCGGTCCAGCAGGAGGTGATGGAGGTGGCCGCGGTCGGGCACGAAGATGGACACGCCGTTCCGCCGCCGCCGCACGATCGCGTAGCCGGTGTCCAGAATCGGCAGGGCGAGCGCCAGGATCGGCACGGCGAGGCTCAGCGCGGTGGCGGTCTTGGCCAGGCCCTGGACCGAGGCGGCGCCGAGCAGGAAGCCCAACAGCATAGCGCCAGAATCGCCCATGAAGATGCGGGCGGGGTTGAAGTTGTAGCGTAGAAACCCAAGCGCGCTGCCGACGACGGCGGCGGCCAGGGCCATGAGCGCGGGATCCGCTCGAGAGGCACCCGCGGCGAGCAGGGTTGCACCGGTGATGGCCGACACGCCGGCGGCAAGACCGTCGACGCCGTCGATTTCGTTCATCGCGATCGCCATCGATCCCAGCCACACCGCGGTGAACACGGCGCCGGCCACGCCCAGCGGGATCACCGATCCCGACAGGGGGCTGGTGACAAAGGGCGTGGTCAGGCCGAAGAACACCGGGATCGACGCGGCGGCATAGATCAGCGGAAACTTCACGCGGCCCGGCAAGGGACGGAGGTCGTCCACGGCTCCCAGCGCGGTCAGGGCCACCGCGCCCAGCAGCACGCCGACCAGTGGGCGGGCGAGCGTGGCGTACGGGACCGCCAGAACGAAGTAGCGCGCCTCGCGGACCAGGGCAATCGGCTTGTCGATGGGCCACGTCAGCAGCACCGCCGTGATGACGCCGGCAAAGATCGCCAGCCCCCCCAGCCGCGGCATCGGCGTGGTGTGGATGTGCCGGTCGCCGGGGAGCGCGACCGCGCCGACCCGCCGGGCAATCCACTGCATTTCGTGCGTGAGGGCGTACGTCACCAGCAGGGCGACAACGCCGGCGACGAGGTACGCCGGAATAGTCATGACTCTATTCTACCCTGGGATGGTGACGAGCCTGCCCGGGGTCAGCGTTCAAACAGTTCGCTGACTGAGCGATCGTGGTGGATCCGCCCGATGGCCTCGGCCAGCAGCGGGGCGACCGACAGGACCGTGATCTTCGGCGACAGTTTCTCGGGCGGGAGCGGAATCGTATTCATCACGACCAGCTGCTGGATCGGGCTGCCCGCCAGCCGCTGGACGGCGGGCGGGGACAGGATCGCGTGCGGCGCGCAGGCGTAGACGGCGGTGACCCCGCGCTTGACCAGGGCCTCCGCCCCCATCGTCAGCGTCCCCGCCGTATCGACGATGTCGTCGACGAGGATCGCCGTCTTCTTGTAGACTTTGCCGATCACGTGCACGACCTCTTTCACCTGGTTGGGTTTGTCCCGGCGCTTGTCGATGATCGCAATCGGCGCGCCGAGCTGCTTCGCGAACTCCCGGGCGCGCGGCACGCCGCCGACGTCGGGGGAGACAATCACGATGTTGCTCAGTTCCAGGCGGGCGATGTACTCGGCGAGAATCATCCGCGACGGCAGATGGTCGAGCGGAATGTCAAAGAACCCCCAGATCTGCCCGGCGTGGAGATCGACGGTCAGGATGCGGTGGCAGCCGGCGGCCGTGAGGAGGTTCGCGACGAGTTTGGCCGAGATCGGCTCGCGGGGCTTCGTCTTCCGGTCCTGCCGGCCGTAGCCGAAGTACGGCAGCACGGCGGTAATGCGCGCCGCCGACGCCCGGCGCAGCGCGTCGATGATGACGAGCAGTTCCATCAGCCGTTCGTTGACCGGCGGGGCGGTCGGCTGGATGACGAAGACGTCCTCGCCGCGTACGCTCTCCTCGATGCGCACGCCGACCTCGCCGTCGGCGAACCGAAACAGGCTCATCTCCGCCAGCGGCACCCCGAGGGCCGCGGCGACTTCTTCCGCCAGCGCCGGGTTCCCCGGGCCCGTGAACAGCTTCAGCCGCGCGCCTTCCGGAGGCGCGGGCAGGCGCCGCTGAGGCTCCGCGCTAACGGTCTGCTGTGACATGCTTGATAATCCGCGCCGGGACGCCGACAACGACGGCTCCCTCCGGCACGTCTTTGTTCACGACCGATCCGGCGCCGGTCATGGCTCCCCGTCCGACGCGGATCGGCGCAATCAGCATCGTGTCGCTGCCGATGAAGGCGTGGTCCTCGATCACGGTGGGATGCTTGCGGGTCCCGTCATAGTTCACCGTCACCGTGCCGGCGCCGATATTCACCCGGGTCCCCACCGTGGCGTCCCCCAGGTAGCTCATGTGGTGCACGCGGGTGTGGTCGCCGATGGTCGAATTCTTCATCTCCGCGTAGTTTCCGATTGAGACGTGCCGCCCGACCCGCGTGCCGGGACGGAGATGACTGTACGGCCCGATCTGGGTCCCTTCCCCGACGTGGCTCCCTTCCACCGTGGACGCCACGATGCTCACGTCGTCTGCGACAATCGCGTCGACCAGCCGCGCGTGCGGGCCGATCGTGCAGCGGTCGCCCACCGACGTCGCGCCCTCGAGGTAGGACTGGGGATGGATCGTACTGTCCCTGCCGACGGTCACGCCGGCATGCACATACGTGGATGCCGGGTCCACGACCGTCACGCCATCGTCCATCAGGCGGTGCAGAATCCGCCGGCGCATCACCCCTTCCGCGGCGGCGAGCTCGCGGCGGGAGTTGATGCCCATCGTCTGGTCGGCGGGGGCGGTGACGGCCGCGACGGTCTGCCCCTGCGCCAGCAGCCATCCGATCGTGTCGGTCAGATAGTACTCGCCTTGAGCGTTCTGTGGCGTCAGCGCCGCCAGCGCCGTCCGCAGGGCATCGGCGCCGAAGACATACGTGCCGGCGTTGATCTCGCGAATCGCGGCCTCGTCCGCTGACGCGTCGGTCTCCTCGACGATCCCGCGGACCCGGCCCGCCGGATCCCGCAGAACCCGGCCGAGGCCCGCCGGATCGTCCAGTTCCGTCGTGAGCATCGCCGCCGCCGCGTGCGATTCGTGATGCCGCGCGAGCAGCGTGCGCAGCGTCTGTGGTTCGAGCAGCGGCGTATCGCCGTAAAGCACGAGGACCGGACCGGAAGCCCCCGCCAGCAGCGGCAGCGCCTGCATGACGGCATGCCCCGTGCCCAACTGCTGGGTCTGTTCGACGCAGCGCGCGCGGCCGGCGACGGCGGCCTGTACGCCGTCGGCCCCGTGGCCTACGACGACAATCGGGTCGGCGACCCCGACTTCTTCAAGGACGGACAACACGTGGGAGATGAGCGGGCGGCCGCACAGCGGGTGGAGGACCTTGGGAATATCCGAGTTCATGCGCTTGCCCTTCCCGGCGGCGAGCACTACGGCATGAACTTGTCCCACGGTGGCCCCCTGAGGACTGATCACCTGTACCTTCGGAAGGAGGGAAACCTTTCCTCCCCGACTTCGGGATGCGGGTTCCCTACTCGGTGCCGCCGGCGGCGCGCAGGAGATCGGCCATCGCCGGTGATTCCTTCACCGCGACCCCCAGCGGAGTCAGCCCATCGTTCCGGCGGGCGTTCACCGTTCCCCCTCGCCGGAGCAGCATCTCCACGATCTCGGGGGTCCCCTCGTGGACCGCCAGGTGCAGGGCCGTGTTGCCCCACGAATCCGTCGCCTCGGCATCGGCGCCCCGGTCGAGGAGCACCGAGACGATCTGCGTCCGCTTGCCGGCAATCGCCCCATGCAGCGCGGTATTGGCCATGTCGTTGTGAGATTTCGCCCTGAGGTCCGCGCCGCGTGCGAGCAGATGGTCGACCGCGCTGCGGTGGCCGAAGTAGGCGGCAAGTTGGAGCGCTGTCCAGCCCTCACGGCTGTGTGCGTTGAGGAGGTCCGGATGCGCGTCGAGCAATTCTCCCAGGCGACCCGCGTCGCCGGTGACCGCGGCCAGGAAGTAGCGGTCGGCCGGAATCTCCTGGAGCGCGCGGACGTATTGGATCTGCCCGGTGTGGTAGGCGTCGTGGGAAAAGATCCAC
>DATDQT010000070.1:0-34311 GCA_035292085.1 bacterium | reverse complement strand
GTCCGGATGGGAATGTTCACTGCCCCGGCGATATGACCGGTCGCGAACTCGTTGATTTCCCGGACATCGAGGATGAATGGCAGTGTCTTTGCGTCCAGCCTGGCTTTGACCGCGTCAGGTGTCACCGAACTGTAATCCGCGGGCATGTAGGTCAGGAAGCCCAGGACCCGCGTCTGAAGCAGGGGGTTGCTGCCGATGGCGGTCGAGGTAATCCCCAATACGATGACCAACAGTACGAGAAACCCAAATCGAAACACTGTGATTCCTCCTTTAGGACTGCGTTATGAGATCAGCTTACCGGGGGGGTATCGGTCCGCCGCATCCGTGGAAGTACGGATACCGCGTGACGGGCTACTGCAACCGGTTGACGACCGCCCAGGCGGCGATCTGAGCGCGGGACCGGAATCCAAGTTTGTTGAGGATGTGCTGGACGTGACTTTCGACAGTGCGCTCGCTGAGGAACAGGGTGGCGGCGACCTCGCGATTAGAGAACCCGCGTGCGACGAGTCCCGATACTTCACGCTCCCGCTCGCTCAGGAGGCTGTCTTTGGCCGCCGGGAGGAAACCGCCCGAGGGCGTGTCTGCGACAGCGAACGCAATGACCTCATGCAGAGGCATCGCCGCTGTCTCCGCGGTGACGGACGCAAAGACCCTCTCGCCGAGGGCCGCTCTCAGGGTCGACAGCAGGGGTTCCACTTCGCGGTGGGTTGTCTCCGAAAGCGCGATGCGCACGTTGCGCCGCACTGCATCCGCGGCAGCCAGGAGTGTCGCGGCGCGCTTCCACCTTCGCTTCGACGCGGCGGCTTGAGCCAGGCCCTGCAGGCAGGCGGCAACACCGCTTGGGTTTTCGCCCTTGTGCAACTGCAGCAGCGCGTCACGCAGTTCGGCCTCGGCCTGCACTGTGGCACCGGCATCGATAAGTAAGGTCGCCCGCAGCACGAGGTCGAAGGCGATGACCACCGGATCGCCGAGCTCTCGGGCGAACTCAAGGGCCCGGTCCACGAATTCTTGCGCGAGCGCAGTCTCGCCCCGCCCACGGTAGGCTCGGGCGAGGTGCCGGAGTGCCGACCACTCGCCGAAGCGGTCACCGCTGGCCTGAAACGCATTCAGTGCCTCGTCTGCCAGCGCGATGGCGCGGGCATAGTCCTGCTCGTCGCTGGCAACATAGGAGAGGCCGAGCAACGACCATCCGATCCCACGTACATCGCTCACCTCTCTGGCCAGCGAGAGGCTGCGGTCGAGATAGGCGACCGCTCGCGGCCTATCGAAGAAATCGGTTTGATGAAGGCCGACGCCGCCTGACAGATGAAGGCCCAACAGGCGCGACGCGGCGGCGATTCCCCACTTATCCCCGAGCCGTTCGAACATCTCCAGGCTCGACTCCGCCAGTTTCCTCGCCCGATCATGATCCTGCAGGCTCGAAGCGGCCAGCGCGAGCTGCCGCAGCGCGTCGGCCGCCAGCCGCAGGTCCCCCGCCCCTTCCGCGAGCCGTCGGCTTTCCTCAAGCAACGCCGTCGCGTTATCGTAGTCGTGCCGGTACCATGCGAGGACGCCCGCACCGAATGCGGCCTGCGCCCGCACCTGCGGCGCATCCTTCCGCTCGAGGTCCAAAGCTCGTTCAAGCCACTCCTGGCCCTCTCGCCAGATCCCCCGCACATTCCAGAACCGCCACAGCGCCGCCGCCAGTCGAAGTAGTTTCTCTCCGTCGCCGGTGACGAGGCTCCATTCCAGCGCGGCGAGGAGATTGTCGTGTTCTACCTCCAGCCGCGAGACCCAGTTCCCCTGGTCCGGCCCGCGGAGCTCAGGATTCGCTCGCTCGGCAAGTCTGAGAAAGTAATCACGGTGACGTCCGCGGACGGTTTCGATTTCTCCACTTTCGATCAAGGCTTCCCGCGCGTATTCCTTGATAGTTTCCAGCATTCTGTAGCGTCCCTGATCGGTTACGACGAGAGACTTGCCGACCAGCTGCGAGAGCAGGTCAGCCGGCGTCTCGTTCCGATCCGCACACACCGTCTCAATGGCGTCGAGCGAGGCGCTGCCGGCGAACACGGCGAGCCGGCGGAACACGACGCGTTCAGGTTCTGTCAACAGGGCGTGACTCCAATCCAGCGCCGCCCGCAGGGTCTGGTGCCGCGGCAGCGCGGTGCGAGTCCCGCCGGAGAGCAGCTGCAGCCGGCTGTCCATCCGTTTGGCGATCTCTTCGACCGGCAGCGCCCGGACGCGTGCGGCCGCCAGCTCGAGGGCCAGCGGCAATCCGTCCAGCCCGCGGCACAGTGAAGCGACGGGCTCCGCGTTGCCGTCGGTGAGCGCAAATGTGGGGTTGGCGTCCCTGGCGCGCTGCACGAACAGCTCGACGGCTTCAAACGCGGCCAGCTCAGACGAGGACTTCACGCGGTTCGGGTCCGGCGTCGACATCGGCGGTACTGCAAATGTCGCCTCTCCCTGTACCGCGAGTGCTTCCCGGCTCGTCGCCAAGACGCGCAGCCCTGGACAGGTGCGCAAGAGCTGCTCCGCGATTTCCGCGGCCGCGGCGATCAAATGCTCACAGTTGTCCAGTACCAGCAGTGTGTGTCGCGGGAGGAGTCTCGCCGCAATCGAGGTTGGAATGGACTTGTCCACCTGCTCGCGGATACCCAGTGCCGTTGCGATCGCCCGGGGGACCAGTGCGGGATCGGCCAGCGGGGCGAGCTCGACCCACCAGACGCCGTCGGTATATTGGGGTAGCACAGCAGCCGCGACTTCAGCCGCCAGGCGCGTCTTCCCGCTGCCACCCGGGCCGGTCAGCGTGACCAGCGGTCGTTCCGATAGGAGCCGGCGCACGCTGGTGATCGCATCGGTCCGTCCGACAAAACTGGTGAGCTGCCGAGGGAGGTTGTGACGCGGAGAATCCGGTTTGGCACGAGGCAGACGGCGCTGTCGGACACGCGCCGTCACACGCTCGTGCTTCGCGCGTTGTTTCACGGAAGGCGTACGGCCGGCAGGGCTGCGCCCACCGCGAGTCCGGCGATGTAGACCCAGCCGAACAGCCGATTGTGCACCAGGCACACCCGGTGATACCACAGGGGCCACCCGACGTAACCCGGGGGCGGCGCGTCGGGGCGCGGTCGGGACATCACGGACAGAGCGCGCCACGCCCGTGGCAGCGCGAGGATCGCCAGCGCGGCGAATGGGGTCACCCTGCCGGTGACGATCAGGGCGGCGATGATCAGGTACATCACTACGAGTACTGCGCGGTTGAGGGCTCGGGCCCTGGCATCGCCGAGCAGGACCGGGAGTGTCTGCTGGTGATGCGCGCGGTCGAACCCGGCCTGGTCGATGTGTTTACCGATGAGGATCGACATCACGCCGAGGCCGTACGGGATCGACACGAGGAACGCGTTCGTCGAGAGCTGTCCGGTGATCACGAAGTAGCCGCCGCCGACCATCAGCGGCCCCCACACGAGAAACGCGGCGATTTCGCCCAGGCCCAGGCTCTTCAGCGGTTTGGGCGCCGCATCATAGAGATACAGCAGCGCCAGCCCGGCCAGCGAAAATCCGAGGGCCCCGGGTCCCCGGAGCACCCAGAAGTACACCACGATGGCGGTGCCGATGGCCGCGAGAATCCCCAGCCCGATCGCCAGCGTGCGGGCATCGAGCACGCCGCTGGCAATGGGGTGCATCGTGTATCGCATCCGGGGCGAGTCTTCCGTGTCGTGCCCGCGCTTGTACCCGAAGTAGTCGTTGCTGAGATTGCTGATGGCGTGGGCCGTGACGAAGCCCATGAGGACGAGTACGAACGCGCCCGGGTCGAATCGGCCGCCGGATGCCGCCAGCAGTCCGGCGATGATGGCGGCCTGCGCGGAGATGACGAGGATGACACTGCGCGCCGAGAACAGGAACTTGGCGACCGGATCGAGCTCGCGCGCTGATTCATCGCGCGGAGGGTAGAATCCCACGAAGGCCCGCAGCCACAGCCGCACGCCGCGCGGCCGCGCCTGCTCAGCGGTCATGCCGGTCATCTCTCACCGTCCTGAGGCTTAGAGAGTTGACGCATTGTCTCTTCCATTGTAGCGTGGACTTACCAGACCGACGCGTCGGTCTAACCTCTCATGACTCGCGCAACTCAAGAAACTTCAACGAAGGACCGCATCCTGGCGGCCGCCGTCGATGTGTTTGCCCACAAGGGTTACCATGCCGCCGGCGTGGAGGACATCGTCCTCGCCTCAAGGACGTCAAAGGGGGCCTTCTATCATTACTTCCCCTCCAAGCAGGCGATTTTCCTTGCGCTCATGGACGATCTGGCTGAGCTGGTTGAGCAAAGCGTGGAGTCGAGCATCGCATCCGAGCACGGCGCCATCGCGAAGGTGGAAGCCGCGCTGCGGGTTGTGATCGAGACAACCACGCGGCAGCGCGACCTGGCCAAGATCCTCCTCGTGGAGGCGGTCGGACTCGGTCCCCGGTTCGAGGAGAAGCGGCTGGAGATCCACCGCCGGTTTGCGCACGTCGTCCGGCGTCATCTCGACCGGGCCGTCAGCGACGGCGACATTCCCAGCCAGGATACCGCCCTTGCATCCCAGGCCTGGTTCGGCGCACTCAATGAGATGATCTCGCAGTGGCTCGTCTCCGGAGGCCCGTCTCTCACCGATCGGCTGCCCGAGTTGCGACAGCTGCTGCTCCGAAGCATCGGGGTCCAGCAGGACGAATCGTGGAGGTCGGCATGAACGTACTGCGCAGGATACTGCTCGTGGGTGTCGCCGCGATACTGCTCGTCATCCTCGCCGCCCCGGCGGCCGTCATCGGGCAGACCAGGCCCGTGACCAAGATCCGCGTGGTCCACGTCCCGGTGCTGATCTTCGCGCCGCTGTACGTGGCGATCGAGCGCGGCTACTTCGCCCAGCAGGGCATCGAGGTCGAACTCATCACTACGCCAGGCGGCGTGTCGTCGTTCGCGGTGCTCGCCGGCGGCAACGCGGAGGTGGTTGTCGGCGGGCTGGGCGCGGCACTGTTCAACGCGGCCGCCCGGGGCCTGGACTTCAAAGTTGTCGGACCGGTGCACATGGAGAAGCCGCCGGTGAGCACGCCGCTGGTCGTCAGCAAGCGGGCGTACGACAGCGGGCAGATTCGCTCGGTGCGTGACCTCCGCGGCAAGCGGGTCTCCGTCAACGTACTTGGGTCGGCCACCGAATTCTGGATGCAGGCGGCGCTGCTGAAAGGCGGCCTGTCGCTCTCCGACGTGCAGCTCGTTGCGGTGAACTTCCCTGAGGTCCCCGCCGCGCTGGCCAACGGCGCAATTGCCGCCGGGTTGCTCGGAGAACCGCTGGCCACGCTGGCCGAAGACCAGGGCCAGATCGTCCGGCTGAGCGAGGACTTCATCGACGGCGTCCAGGTCACCGCCCTGTACTACAGCGGCGCGTTCATGCGCGCGCAGCCGGCGCTGGCCACGGGGTTCATGGTGGCCTGGCTGCAGGCGTCCCGCTACCTCTACGGGAACGGCTACAAGCGCGACGACGTGGCCGCCATCGTCGAGAAATACACGCGGGTGCCGGCGGCGATCGTCAAGCGGGCCCGGCCGCCGTTCCATGAGCCGAACGGGAGGATGAACTTCAATGACTTCACACGCCTCCAGCAGTTCTTCCGCACCCGCGGCGAGCTGACGTATGACAAGCCGCTGCAGCCATCCCAGTACATCAACACGACCTATGTGCAGCAGGCGGTAAAGGTCCTGGGAGTCTTCAGTCCGCCGAAATGATCGCGGTTGCCCCCACGGTCGGGCAGATCGACGTCCGCAGCCTGAGCAAGGTCTACTCGGGCCGCCGCGCGCCGTTTCTCGCGCTGGACGCTGTGTCGTTTTCCGTGCGCGCCGGGGAATTCTGCGCGTTGATCGGCCCCTCGGGGTGCGGGAAGACCACGCTGCTGCACATCCTGGCGGGCCTGATCGAGCCCACCGCTGGAACGGTCGCCATTCCGCGCCGTGCCCCCGGCCGCCTGCTCACCGCGATCATCTTCCAGGGTGTCAGCACGCTCCCGTGGATGACCGTCATACAGAACGTCACCCTCGGCCTTCGCCATGTCGTGGCGCCCCCGCCCGAGGGGTCAGACCCCGCAGTTCGGGCTAAGGGGTCAGACCCCTCATTTTGGGCCGGGGGACGCGCCCGCCGCGAACGGGCCATGGATGCGCTGGGCCGCGTGGGCCTGGAAGCATTCGCGGATGCGTTTCCCCACCAGTTGTCGGAGGGCATGCGGCAACGGGTCAGCATCGCCCGCGCGCTGGCGACGGACCCCGACGTGCTGCTGATGGATGAACCGTTTGCCAACCTCGATGAACAGAACCGGCTGCTGCTGCAGGACGAATTGCTGCGGATCTGGCAGGACACCCGCAAGACCGTGCTGTTCGTCACGCACAGCCTCGACGAAGCGCTCCGGCTGGCCGACCGCGTGCTGGTGATGACCGCCGCACCGGGGCGCATCAAATCCGAAGTGGACGTGCCCCTGCGGCGGCCCCGTGAGTTCACGTCGGTTCGCCAGGACCCCGCCTACGGTGCGCTGAGCGCCAGACTGTGGGGTGACCTTCGGGATGAAGTCATGAAGGCCAGGCAGGTCGACCGGGACTCAGGACGCAGGACACAGGACGATTCATGACACGCAGTTATTGGTGGCTGGCGGTGGGCTCGCCGGTCGCGCTGCTGGCGGTGTGGGAGGCGCTCAGCCGTACCGGTGTGCTCGATCCGCGGTTCTTCCCGCCTCCCTCGGTCATCCTCCGCCTGCTCGTCGCGATGGTCGACAGCGGGGAGTTGCTGTTTCACATCGGAGTGAGCGTGCGCCGGGTGCTGCTGGGGTTCGTGCTGGGGTCGGTTCCTGCCGTGATCCTCGGCCTGTCTATGGGGTTGGCGCGGCCGGTGCGCGCGCTGCTCATGCCGGTCGTGTCGGCAATCTACCCCATCCCGAAGATCGCCATCTACCCGCTGGTCATTTTCTACCTGGGGATTGGTGAAGCCTCGAAGGTCAGCATCGTCGCGCTGAGCATCTTCTTCCTCGTCTTGCTGAACACGATGGCCGGCGTGCTGGGGCTGGACCGGCGGTATTTCCAGATTGCGCGGGCGTACGGCGCCGGCCCCCGTGAACTGTTCACGACCGTCGCGCTGCCCGGAGCGATGCCCGCGATCTTCACCGGCTTGAAGCTGGGGATGGGATTCGCGCTGATCGTGATCGTAGGAGCGGAGCTGCTCGGATCGGATGCCGGCATCGGTTTCCTGATCTGGCGATCTTACCAGATTTTTGCCATCGACCAGATGTACGTGGGGCTGTTGGTGACAGCCGTGTTGGGCTGGCTGGCGACGATCTCCTTGGACGGGCTGGAGCGGGTGGCGATGCCCTGGCGCAGCTAACGGACGGAAACGGGACGCGGGAAGAGGCTAGTCGCTTACACGCAGGTCCCGGGACAATGAGCTCAGCACCCGCGCTCCGCGATCGGTGACGACCACGATCTCCTCCAGCCGCACGCCGAATTCTCCGGGCAGATAGATCCCCGGTTCCACGCTGAAGGTCATTCCCGATTCGAGTAGCTGTGCATTCGTGGCCGTGATCGCCGGCGGCTCATGCCCCGACAGCCCGATGCCGTGGCCGGTGCGGTGCGTAAAGAACTCTCCGTAGCCCGCCCGCTCGATCACCTCACGCGCCGCCGTATCGACCTCGCCGATGGGGGCGCCCGGGTGGATGGCGGCCAGCGCTGCGCGCACGGCCTCGTCGACGACGGCATGGACCTCGCGGTACCGCGGCGGCGGCGTTCCCAGGTACGCCATGCGGGTGATGTCGGAACAATACCCGTCGACGCGGCTGCCGAAATCGAACAGGACGGGTTCCCCCGACTGCAGCATCCGGGCGCCGGTGTGATGGTGCGGATAGGCGCTGTTGGCCCCCGATGCCACGATCGTGAAGGTCACTTCGGCGGCCTCCGCCTGCCGGAATCCCTCCTCCCCGGCTCTGGCGACGGTCGACTCGGTCTGTCCCGCTGCGAGGGCCTGCCAGGCCGCTTCTACGGCCCGGTCCGCCGTCTGTGCCGCCCGTTCGAGCAGCGCGATCTCATCGGGGGACTTGCGCATTCGCAGGGGGGCCAGGACCTCAGACGCGGGGACATATTCCGCGTCCGGCCAGAACCGCTGGAGCAGCAGCAAGATGTCCGCGCGCATGGTGTCACCGGGGGCGATGCGCCGCCGCGAGCCCAACGCATCGCGGGCCGACGCCAGCGCCGGCGACGGACCGGCGGCATCGGTGTAGGTCAAGAAAGGAACGTGGATGTATCGTTCGGCCTGGACCGCGTTGAGCTCGGGTACCACAAACAGCGCCCGGTCGCTGGCCACGAACAGGTAGCACGCCCGCTCGTCGGCGAGAGGAGAGAACCCGGTGACGTACCGCAGATCATCTCCCGGCGGCAGGGCCAGCAGGTCGATGCGCGCGGCCGCCATCCCATCCCGCACGCGGTTGAGCAACTGTGACCTCTCCACATTGCTCCGTTTCGCGGTTCCATTGCAAACCCTCTGCCGGTAGAATCGGTCTGTCCCAGCGAGGGAACCGACCCTCCCACGGCTGCGTACGTAGTGAAGGATGGCGAGGTAGGGCGGAGCTTAAAAGGGAGAATTGCATGCGGCGAGTGTCCACCAGCATTCTGCTGGTAGGTGTTTTTGTGTTTGCGGGGACCGGAGTCGGGGCAGGCGCTCCCTTGGTGCCGCCGCGCGCCGGCGAACAGCAGTCGTTCGTTGTCGACGAAGTCCTGATCAAGCTGCGTGCGGGCATCGATCCACTCCCGGTCGCGCGGTCGGTGGGGGCGCAGCCGGTCGACCGGGTTGACGCGCTGGACGTCATCGTGCTGAAAGTCCCGGCGGGGACCGTCGAGAACACCGTCCTGGCGCTGACCAACAATCCTCTGGTCGAATACGCCGAGCCCAATTTCATTGCCCGCATCCAGGTCAACCCGAACGACCCGTTTGAGGACTCCATCTGCTACACCACTCCCTCGGAAGGCTGCGTGAAGCAGTGGGCCTGGAAAAAGGTGCAGGCCTACGAGGCCTGGACGCTGGAGACGGGCGGTTCGGTGAAGATCGCCATCGTCGACACCGGCGTCGCCAAGTCCCATGAAGACCTGCCGAAGGTGTTCGCCCAGCGCAATTTCGTCAACAGCTCACAGAATGCCGACGATGATAACGGGCATGGGACGCATGTGGCCGGCACGATCGGCGCATTGACGAACAACGGCCGGGGTGTGTCGGGCGCGAATTGGAGGGTCCGCCTGCTGGCCGCGAAAGTGCTCGACGGCAGCGGCAGTGGGACGTACGCGGCCGTCGCCAACGGTATCATCTGGGCTGCCGACAACGGAGCGAAGGTCATCAACCTGAGCCTGGGCGGCACCAGCCCATCGAGCACGCTGCAGAACGCGGTCAACTACGCCTGGAACAAAGGCGCCGTGCTGGCCTGCGCGGCGGGGAACAGCGGCACGGACGACAAACTGTATCCCGCCGCCTATGACAAGTGCATCGCGGTTGCGGCGAGCAACCAGAACAACGCGCGGGCCGGGTTCTCCAACTACGGCGCGGGCTGGGTGGACGTCGCCGCCCCGGGGGTGAAAATCCTCTCCACGATTCCTTTGGCCACGGGGTGGGGCACGTACGCGTACGACGCTTGGAGCGGGACGTCGATGGCCACCCCACATGTCGCGGGTCTGGCCGGTCTCATCTGGGCCAGCGGCCGGTGCGGTGGAGCCAAGTGCGTGCGCAAGCGCATCGAGGACCGCGCCGACGCGATTTCCGGCACCGGCACGTTCTGGAAGTGGGGCCGCATCAACTACTACAAGGCGGTGAAACCCTAGGGGAGCCCGCGTTCAGCCGCAGAACAGGTAGAGGGCGGCCGGGTGATCCGGTCGCCCCCTTCGTCTTGCAGAGATGTCACCAGGACGCAGATCCGCCACGACTCTCGTGCCCACCGGCCAGCCGGCGGCGCTCCGGCGGCGTGTGGGTCGCATCATCGAGAAACTCACCGCGCGGTATCCTCAGCCGCGGATCCCGCTCAGGCACCGCGACCCATTCCAACTGCTCGTGGCCACGATCCTCTCCGCCCAGTGCACCGACGCGATGGTCAACCGTGTGACGCCGATGCTGTTCGAGCGATTCAGCACGCCCGGAGATTTCGCCGACGCGACGTCCCGCGAACTCGAACGCATCATCAAACCCACCGGATTCTTCCGGCAGAAGACCAGGGCCCTGATCGGAATGAGCCGGTCCGTGGTGGAACGGTTCGGCGGGCGCGTCCCGCTGACGATGGGCGACCTCGTGACCCTCGAGGGAGTCGGGCGCAAGACGGCCAACGTCGTGCTGTCCGCCAAACGGCTGGAGCCGTGGGGCGACGGGGAAGACGACGACGGGCTGGGGATCGTCGTGGACACGCATGTCCGCCGGGTCAGCCAGCGTCTGGCCCTGGTCACCAGCGATGATCCGGTCAAAATTGAACAGCAGCTGATGAACATCGTGCCGCGCGACGAGTGGGACGGCCTGTCCCTCCGGTTGATCTACTTCGGCCGCGAGGTGTGCACCGCCCAGCGCCCCCAGTGTCCGACCTGTCCGCTGAACAGGCTGTGCCCATCGGCACCGTTTCGAGGGAACCCACCGTGGATGAGACGGACGGGCCGGAAACGGGACATGGGAAACGGGAAACGGTGACTGCAATGATCGATCTACGCTCAATCGACGCGTTCATCGACGACCATTTCAACGCGCACCTGGAGCGGATGCGCGCGTTCGTGCGCCAGCCCAGCATCAGCGGCGAAGGCGTGGGCATGACGGAGATGGCCGATCTCGTCGCGCAGACGATCCGGGAGATCGGCGGCACCAGCGAGATCGTGCCGACGAGCGGGTGGCCGGTGGTGTACGGCGAGCTACACGAGGGCCGCCCCCAGACCCTGCTGCTGTACGGGATGTATGACGTCCAGCCCGTTGCCGGGGAGGCGTGGACGGTCCCGCCGTTCGGCGGCGAGGTCATCGATTTCGAGGACCTCGGCCCCTGCGTGGTCAGCCGCGGCGCGACCAACCAGAAAGGCCCCCTGGCGGGCCTGCTGTCTGCGCTCCAGAGCATCCGTACCGTGGCCGGACGGCTGCCGGTCAACGTGAAATTCGTGGTCGAAGGCGAAGAAGAACTCGGCAGCCGGCATCTGCCGGAGTTCATCGACAGGCAGCGCGACCGCCTCTCCGCCGATGGGACGTATTTCGCCGCGTTCAGCCAGGACCGGACCGGCAAGCCCATCCTGTGGCTGGGCGTCAAAGGCATCGTCTTCTTCGAGATGACCTGCCGCGGCGGCGGATGGGGCGGGCCGGCTACGCGGGGGATCCACGGCAGCCAGGGGGCCTGGATCGCCAGTCCCGTGTGGCGGATGCTTCACGCGATGGCGACCATGGCCGGACCCGACGAGCGCATTCGCATCGACGGAATCTATGATCGCGTGCACGCTCCCAGCCCGGAGGATGAGGCGGTCCTGGCCGCGCTCGCGGAGACGTTCGATCCGAGCGTGACCTTGCGCAGCAACGACGTCCGGCGGTTCAAGTACGACCTGCGGGGCGTCGAGTTGTTGCGGCGCTATCTGTTCGAGCCGATCCTCAACATCGACGGCATCGCCGGCGGCCACTTCGGGCCGGGAACGAAGACGCTGCTGCCCCACGAGATCACCGCGAAGATGCACGTGCGGCTGGTGCCGGACATGGAACCCGAGGACGTGCGGGAGAAGATCGTTGCGCACCTGGCGAGGATCGGGTGCGCGGACTTCGACGTGCGGTTCGAGGAAGGGTATCCCTGGGCGAAGATGAGCCCGTCCGCGCCCATTTCTCAGGCGATGATCAGGACATTCCGCAGCTTCGGCCGTGAGCCGGAGGTCTGGCCGAACATCGCGGGCTCGGCACCGTTCTATCTATTCAGCCGCGTGCTGCAGCAGCCGTTCACGATGGGTGGACTGGGACACGGCGGCCGCGCGCACAGCCCCAACGAGTATGCGACCGTTGATGGGCTGCGCCGCTTTGAGAAGTCGGTCGCGCGGTTCCTCTACGAGTTCGCATCGTCCGAGCCGTCATCGACGGTGTCGTCGCCGCAACGAGCAGATCAATCGGCAGGCGCAGGCGCGCCATGACGGCGGCACCGGGCCACCACTGGTAACGCCGCAGGTCGACGGTCAGCTGTGCGGTGACCCTCACCCCTTCCCGACGGAGAGCCCGCACGTGGCCGGCCCGCCCGCCGGTAAATCCGGTGGCGAGCCCGCCGGAGCGGTTGACGACGCGCTGCCAGGGGATGCCTGCCCCTCCGGCCGCAGCGATCCATCCTACCTCACGCGCCGCATGAGGCTTTCCCGCCAGCGCGGCCACCTGCCCGTACGTCACCACACGGGCGCGCGGGACCGCTCGGACAATCCCCTGCACCCGCTGTCGAAAGGACAGGGTCACGAAAAGAGGGCCTGCGGAAGCTCCGCCAGCGACCTGATCCGGGGTGTCACCGCGGGATGATCGTCAAACCGGTCGAGCAGTATGCCGCGCACGCCGGCGGCTTCGGCCGCCTGCACGTCGCGTTCCAGGTGATCGCCGACGCTCACTGCAGCGCCGCCGTCGAGCGCCAGGCGGCCCAGCGCGATCTCGAACAGCCGCGGGTCCGGCTTCCACACGCCTTCCACCGATGACACGACCACGGTCTCGAAGTACCCGCGCAGGCCGAGCCGCTCCAGCGCGTGCTCGAGGGAGGGTTCCCAGTTGGACACGACCGCCAGCCGCAGGCCGCGCCCGCGCAGCGCGCGCACTGCCGGGCGCACGTCGCGGAACACTTTCAGGTGGCGCCAGCTCTGCCCGAACCACTGCGCCAGCACCGGGTACAGGTCGCGGTGGCGCGGCTGCAGGAGGTCCAGAAAGTCCCGTGCCACCTCCAGCCACATGCGCTGTTCCTGCTCCACGGTGCGGACCTGATCGACCAGGCTGCGGTAGCGGGGATTCACGGCATCGAGAGTCTCGGCGATCGCGGCGCGGGGGACGATGATGTCGCGTTCGATGAAGAAATCCTGCAGCAGGACGCGCAGCGGGCGGCGGTAGGCGATC
Organism: bacterium; assembly: GCA_035292085.1. Taxonomy (GTDB): domain Bacteria; phylum Sysuimicrobiota; class Sysuimicrobiia; order Sysuimicrobiales; family Kaftiobacteriaceae; genus DASXUC01. The sequence continues at coordinate 21,223 of DATDQT010000070.1, read as the reverse complement.
AGCGTGTCGCCCGCGTCGAAGAGCACCGCCTGCAGGCCGGCGCTCATCGCGCCGCCGGATGCGGGTACGTCGTGCAGGCCGTACGCAGCGGGCACGTCCGGCATGCCGGCGCGCGGGCGGTGCACACCGTGGCGCCGAAATCCATCAGCGCCTGGTTGAAGTCGTACCCGCGCCGGGCGGGAAGCAGCGAGGCCGCCAGCGACCACAGGACCCGGTCGGGCACCCCGTTGTCGCGGTGGAAGACGCGCCGGAGCACCCGCCGGACGTTCGTGTCGAGGATCGGTGCAGGCGTGCCGTAGGCGAATGTCATGACGGCGGCGGCGGTGTAGCGGCCGATGCCTGCAAAGCGCAGCAACTCCGCGGCCGTGCGCGGCAGCCGCCCACGGTGGCGGCGCACGGCGGCTCGTGCAATGGCCTGCAGGCGCACCGGCCGGATGTTGTACCCCAACGGGTACCAGGCCTCACGCACCTCCCGTACTGGCGCGCGGGCCAGCGCCTGCAGCGACGGGTACCGGCGCAGGAACGCGCGATATTTCGGAATGACCCGCGCGACCTGCGTCTGCTGCAGCATGATCTCGGAGACGAGGATCCGGTAGGGATCATGCGACCGCCGCCAGGGCAGATCGCGGCGGTGCCGGGCATACCAGCGGAGCAGCCGCCGAACAAACGCCCGTTTGCGATCGGGGTTCACCGCGATCCCCTGGTCCCCTGATCCCCTGATCCCGTCGTGTGCCGGACCCTGCGCATCCGCCGCAGCTGCCAGAGGATCAGCAGCACGATGGCGACCAGGATCAGGGTTGCCCGGAGCGAGGGAGAAGGAGGTCTGCCCACCGCGCCGGGCGCGCCGCCGGCAATCGTCGCAAACCGGATCTGCGTGCGCTGGCCGGTTTCCTGCGTCCACGCCAGGTCCACATGTGTTCCGCTGCTGCCGAGGACGGGTTGATGGTTTCCCGGCTGGGGCGTCAACCGGTCCACACCCGACCATTCGCCTTCTCTCCTGCGCAGGTACAGCCGGCCGTCGGACTCCCACACGACGTAGACCCGTCGCTGCGCGTCAACGGCGACCGTGGGACAGCAGGCGCGCTGTCCGGCCGGAGAAACAGGCTGCTGGCCGCTCCAGCGGGACTCTTTTTCCGCGTAGAGAATCCGCACGCCGGCAGCGCTGCGCTGTTCCCAGGCCAGGTGGACCTTGCCGCCGGGTTCGACCGTCATGGCGACCGCCGCCGCGTCGCCGCCGCCGGTGGACACGGTGACGGGCTGCTGCCATCTGCCGTCGTACTGCGTGTAGCGCGTTTGGTAGGCGCGTGCATCGAACTGGTACCAGGCGCTGTGCAGGCGGCCTGCGGCATCGGCCGCCAGGGTCGGGTTGATGGAATCGGGGATCCCGGGCGAGATGATGACCGGCACCGACCAGCGGGCTCCTTCCGTGCGCGAGTACAGAATTTCGTAAATCGACCCGTGGCGCGTCCGGACCGCCGGGGCCTGGGAGCGGATCCCATACCAGACCAGATGCACCCGGCCGCCGGGGCCGACGGCAATGGACGGGATGCCCGCGTACTCGGCCCCCACGGAGACCCGCACCGGCGGGGTCCACCGACCGGATGCGTACCGCGCGTAGTACACTCGCCCCGTGCCACGGTCGTACTGCGTCCAGGCGACGTGCACCGCGCCGCCCTCATCGACGGCCAGCGCGGCATACTTGGAGTCGACGCGGGCCGCCGTGACCGGGATGCGGTCCCAGCGGATGCCGCCGTCGGTCGAACGTGCCAGGAAGATCTGCGAGAACCCGCCGCTGGGCGCCGCGTAGACCAGATAGATCGTGCCCCCGGCCGTACGGGCGAGTTTGGGCTGGCTGTTGGCCTCGGTGGCGTCCTCCCCCGCGGCCGGCGTCACAATGCTTTGAGCCTCCGCCGGAACAGTCAGAAACGCAAACAGCAGCACGATGAGAACGGACCGGCGCATAGGAGCATCATTTCCCGGCATGAGGGGAAACGCCTGCGCTTGACCGAAGAAGAGGCGAGGTGGACGAACTGACTTCGAGTACGCAGCGCAGATTGGGCCGCTCCGAAGTAGTGGCGCGTCAGGGGATGATCGCGACGGGCCATCCGCTCGCGTCGTCGGCGGGCCTGCGCGTGCTGACGGCCGGCGGGAATGCGGTCGACGCCGCGGCGTCGGCGGCGGGGGTGCTCGGCGTCGTGCAGCCGATGATGTCCGGGCTGGGCGGCGACAGCTTCATCCTCTACTGGGACGCCGCGGGCCGCACGCTGCACGCCCTCAACGGCAGCGGGATCGCGCCGTATGCGGCCACCGCGGAGTGGTTCTCAGGCCGCGGGTATTCCAAGATGCCGCTGCGCGGGATGTTGTCGGTTTCCGTGCCCGGTGCGGTGGACGCCATGGTGACCGCGCTCGAGCGCTGGGGATCCGGCCGGTTCTCGCTTGCCGGTCTGCTGGAGCCGGCCATCGGCTACGCCGCGGACGGATTTCCCGTCGCCCCCAAGGTGGCGTTTTGGATGGCTGAGGCGGCCCCGGTGCTCGCAAAGTTCCCCTCGAGTGCCGCCGTGTATCTCCCCGGGGGTCGGGCTCCCGCCGCGGGCGAGATATTGAGGCTGCCCGATCTGGCGGAGAGCTTCCGTGCCGTCGCCGCCGGCGGCCGCGACGCATTCTACCGCGGTGACATCGCGCGGGCGATTGCTTCATACATGCGCGACCACGGCGGCCTGCTGACCGAGCGCGAGTTCGCAGAACATCAGTCCGAGGTCCATACTCCGATCAGCACGACCTACCGGGGCTGGACGGTGTCCACGACGGCGCCGCCGTCGCAGGGTGTCATCCTGCTGGAAATGCTCAACATTCTCGAAGGCTACGCACCCGGGCAACTCCGGTGGGGGTCGGCCGAGGCCATTCACCTCATGGTCGAGGCCAAGAAACTTGCGGTCGCCGACCGCCTGGCGTATCTCGGTGATCCTCGGTTCGTCGACAACCCGTTGGAGACGCTGCTCTCCAAGGAGTTCGCCGCGCGCCGCCGGGAGCGCATCGATCCCCGGCGGGCCGTGGCCGCGGCGGGCCCCGGTGCCCTGCCCGAAGCCGTCGGCGAGACGACCTACTTCTGCGTGGCCGATCGGTGGGGGAACGCGGTGTCCTACATCACCAGTCTGTCGGCGAGTTTCGGGTGCGGCGAGGTTGTGACCGGGACCGGCATCATGCTCAACAACCGGGCCGGTCGCGGGTTCTCGCTGGAGCCCGGGCACTCCAATCGCCTCGCGCCGGGCAAGCGGACGATGCACACGCTGGTGCCGTTCATGGCGTTCCGCAACGGCGCGCCCGCGCTGGTGTGGGGCACGCCCGGAGGCGACGGACAGCCGCAGTGGAACACCCAGGTGTTCAGCGACATCGTCGACGGGGGCACCGGCGTGCAGCGCGCGATCGAGCTCCCGCGGTGGTTCAGTTTCCCGTCCACCGATCCGGTGAATCTGCCGGCGCCGTTTCAACTGCGTCTGGAGCGCGGATTTCCTGCGGATACCCTGGAACAACTGAAGGCGCTGGGCCACAACATCCGGGAACTTGGCGAGATGGAGTCCGGCGGCGGCTGTCAGGCCATTCTGATCGACAGCGGCGTGTATCGAGGCGGCTCGGATCCCCGCGTCGACGGCTGCGCAATTGGATTCTGAGGGGACGTAGATGCTGGACAGCATTCGCCATGAACAAAGCCTCGTGTTCCTCAAGCCCGACGGTGTGCAGCGCGGGTTGATCGGAGAGGTGATCGCCCGGTTCGAGCGGGCCGGATTGAGGGTGGCCGGCGCCAAGATGGTCTGGCCGTCACGCGCACTGCTCGAGCGCCACTACCCTCAGGATGAAGGGTTTCTATTGACCATCGGCGGCAAGACGAAAGACGCGTTTGACGCTTACGGGATGGACGTGAAGAAGGAGACCGGGACCGATGACCTGCTGGAGATCGGCACCCAGGTTCGCGGCTGGTTGATCGGCTACGTGTCCTCGGGACCGGTCATGGCGTTTGTCTGCGAGGGCATCCACGCGGTCTCGGTCGTGCGCAAACTGGTCGGGGACACGCTGCCCTACCGGGCCGCGCCGGGCACGATCCGGGGAGATTACTCGATCGACTCACCTACCGTCGCCAACCTGATGAAGCGCCCGGTGCGTAACCTCATCCACGCGTCGGGCACGATCGAGGAAGCCGCGTTCGAGATCCCGCTGTGGTTCCAGCCCGACGAACTGTACGACTACGAGCGGGCTGATGAGCGGGCGATGTTCGGTTAAACTTCTAAGTTGTCATTGCGAGGAGCGCAGCGACGAAGCAATCTCAGCATTGGATTGCTTCGGCCCTCCGGGCCTCGCAATGACAAAAGGGGGTGACAGGTGCTAGACTGCTGATCAGTTTCAGGAAAGGGGGCGCACCGGTGAGGAAGCGCATTGACCGCGTGGCCGGCGCGATGAGTCCGGCTCGTACCACCTGGGTGCGTCCCGTGCCCCTCTAGAAGTTTCCTGCGCAACCTGACAGTCTAGCGAAGGCCACGGGCATGCACCTGTCTCGTGGCGTTTTGTCTTCTCCCGGAGATGACCTGTGATTCAGACCACCTCATTCCGTGAGCATGCCCGGTTTCTGGTGCAGTACCTCCGGCCGCAGGGGTCCAGAGTCGCTCTGCTGACCGTCCTGCTGCTGGGCAGTATCGGCCTGCAACTGCTCGGCCCGCAGCTGCTCGCCCGGTTCATCGATGCCGCCCGCGGCGGTGAGGCCGCCGCCGACCTGCTCCGGGTCGGGCTCCTGTTTCTGGCCGTGGCCAGCGTGGGGCAGGTCGTCTCGGCGATGGCCGTCTACGCGAGCGAGAACGTCGGATGGACCGCGACCAATCAGGTCCGCACCGACCTGGCGCTGCACTGCCTCCGCCTGGACCTGTCGTTCCACAACGCGAAGACGCCGGGGGAACTCATCGAGCGCATCGACGGCGACGTCACGCACCTGTCACGGTTCTTCTCCCAGTTTGCGATCCGCGTGGCCGGCAACCTTCTGCTGCTGGTCGGCGTGCTGGTGCTCCTCTTCCGGGTGAACAGCCGGGTGGGCCTCGCGTACGTCGGATTCTCGCTGTTTGCGTTGTTCGCGCTGCGCCGGCTGCTGGAGATCGCCGTCCCGTACTGGAAACAGGCGCGTCAGGCGTCGGCGATCCTCATCGGATTTCTGGAAGAGCGGCTGTCCGGCACCGAGGACATCCGCAGCAGCGGGGCGGTGGCCTACGTGATGCGGCGGTACTACCAGGCCGTGCGTGAGCTGCTGACCCGGTCCCGGACGGCCTGGACGATGGGGACGTTGATGTGGGCCAGCACCGCCGCCCTGCTCACGCTGGGCAACGCGCTGGCCTTCGGACTGGGCTCGTCGCTGTTCCGGGCCGGCGCGATCACGATCGGCACCGTGTACCTGCTGTTCCACTACACCGAGATGCTCCGCCGTCCGCTGGAGCAGATCACGCGGGAGATGCAGGAATTGCAGCGGGCCAGCGCGAGTATCGGACGGATCGGAGAGTTGTTTGCCCTGCGGAGCAGCACGGCGGATGGGACCGACCTGCTGCCGGCGGGCCCGCTGAGCGTTGAACTGGAGGACGTGTCCTTCGGGTACGCGGACGACCTGGTGCTGCACGGGATTTCGTTCCGGCTGCCGCCGACGCGCGTGCTCGGCCTGCTGGGACGGACCGGCAGCGGCAAGACGACGATCGGCCGCCTGCTCGTCCGGCTGTACGATCCGTCGGCGGGCACGATCCGGTTGGGCGGGATGGACATCCGCGCGGCACAGTTGCAGCACCTGCGCCGGCGCGTCGGCATCGTCACCCAGGACGTCCAGCTGTTCCACGCGTCCGTGCGGGACAACCTGACCTTCTTCGATCCGGGCGTCACCGACGACGAGATCCTCGAGGTCTTGGACCGGCTGGGCCTGTACCGGTGGTACCGCGGTCTCCCGCGGGGATTGAACACGATGCTGGCGTCGCGCGGCGGGCTATCCGCCGGTGAGGCGCAGCTGCTGGCCTTCGCGCGCGTGTTCTTCAAAGACCCCGGCCTGGTCATCATGGATGAGGCGTCGTCGCGTCTGGATCCGGCGACCGAGGCGCTGATCGAGCGGGCCGTGGACGTGCTGCTGGCCGACCGCACCGCGATCATCATCGCGCACCGGCTGAAGACCGTGCGGCGGGCCGACGAGATCATGATCATCGAGAACGGAAAGGTGGCCGAATACGGGGTGCGGACCTCACTGGAGCGCGACCCATCCACCCGATTCTCAGACCTCCTGCGCACCGGGCTGGAGGAGGTCCTGGTATGACGACGACGCGGATCCTCTGGCGGCTGATCCGGTTCCGAGCCGGCCTGTATGAGATCAATGCCCTGCTGTGGGGGCTGTTCTGGCTGCTCCCGCTGGTGACCGGGCTCATCGTGCGGGCGGTCTTCGACATGCTCACCGCCAGCGCGCAGGCGACCATCAGCATCTGGACGCTGCTCGCGCTGCTGGTGGCCACGACCGCCGCCCGGATCGTCGCCAACACGACCGGCGTGCGGGTATGGGCGACGCTGCGGTTCTCGGTGAACGCCCTGCTGCAGGGCAACCTCCTGCGGGGGATCCTCCGAAGGCCCGGGGCCAAGCCGCTGCCGTACTCGTCCAGCGAGGCGATGAGCCGGTTCCGCGAGGACGTCGACGAACTGGGCAACCTCCTGGAGTGGGCGGTGGACGGCGTCGGCATCGTGCTGGCGGCGGTCATCGGGGCCCTGGCGATGCTGACCATCAATCCGTCCATCGCCGCCGTTGTGCTGATCCCGCTGGTCGGCATCACCGGCATCGTGGCGGCGGTCCGCCGGCGGATCATCCGGTACCGGCGCGCGGCGCGCGAGGCGGCCGGGGAGGTGAGTGACTTCGTCGGGGAGATGTTCGGCGCCGTCCAGGCGGTGAAGGTCGCCCCGGGCGAGGAGAACGTCATCGGCCACCTGCGGGTCCTCAACGACGTGCGGCGCCGCGCCGCGCTGAAGGACAGCCTGCTCACACAGCTGATGGGCGTCGTGTTCGAAAACACGATCAACATCGGGACGGGGGCGATCCTGCTGCTGGCCGCCTCGTCGATGCGGGCCGGTACGTTCACCGTCGGCGACTTCGCGCTGTTCGTCTTCTACCTCGGCCTGGTCAACCAGAGCGTGACGTTCATCGGCAACCTGATGGCGCGGATGAAGCAGGCCGGCATCTCCTTCGAGCGGCTCACAGAACTCCTGCCCGGCGAGCCGGTCCAGGCCGTGCTGGAGCCCGGGCCAGTCTACCTGGACGGGCCGCTGCCGGCGGTGCCGCATCCGGAACGCGAGACGGTCGAACCGCTGCGCGCGCTGACCGTCCGCGGACTGACGTCGGTCGATCCGCAGACGCAGCGGGGGATTCGCGACATCTCGTTTGAGCTGCGCCGGGGCTCGTTCACCGTTATCACCGGGCGCGTCGGGTCGGGCAAGAGCACGCTGGTACGCGCACTGCTGGGACTGCTGCCGAAAGATGGCGGCGAGATCCTCTGGAACGGCTCTCGCGTCGACGAGCCGGCGGAATTCTTCGTGCCGCCCCGCAGCGCCTACATCCCGCAGGTGCCGCGGCTGTTCAGCGAGGCGCTGAAGGACAACGTGTTGATGGGTCTGTCAGAGCACCGGGCGGATCTGCCCGACGCGGTGTGGTCGGCGGTGATGGAGCAGGATGTCGACATGCTCGAGCACGGGCTGGACACGCTGGTCGGGCCACGCGGCGTGAAACTGTCCGGTGGACAGATCCAGCGCACCGCGGCCGCGCGCATGTTCGTGCGGACGCCGGAACTGCTCGTGGTCGATGATCTGTCCAGCGCGCTGGACGTGGAAACCGAGCGCGTCCTGTGGGAGCGGCTGTTCGAGCGCCGGGAGTTGACGTGCCTCGTCGTCTCCCACCGGCGGGCGGCACTGCGCCGCGCGGACCATGTTCTCGTGTTGCAGGATGGGCGCGTCGAGGCCGAGGGCACGTTGGACGATCTGCTTCAAACCAGTGAGGAGATGAATCGCCTTTGGAGGGGGGAGGTTGCTCTTACCGGCGACGGGAGCCGGTAGCCGGCAACCGGAAGCAGGGAAATCTGAATTGGCCCGCGGTTACCGGTTCCCGGTTTCCAGCTACCGTCAGTCGAGGAGGTGTCCGAGCAGCCAGAACCCGCCTGACAGGATCTGGCCCGGGCGGATCGGCCCGCCGACGTCGGCGGGCGCGATGAAAACCGGCAGCGTCATGCCCTGGGTCTCCAGCGCGACCCGCCAGAATGTGGCCTCCGTCGCGGGGTTGATGACCAGTGCCGCCTCGCTTACTTTGCCGCTCGCCAGTGCGGTTGCTTCGGCGAACGGCTGAGGGTCATCAGCGCTCGAGTGCGCCGTAGACACGAACGACTGCATGGGGAACCGGAAGGTGTCCCCGGGCGCAGCTTTGTAGGCCGCTTCGTCATCGTACACATCGGCCTCGTGCGCCAGCGCGATCAGTTCGACGCGGTGTAGCGCCGGGTACTGCGTGAGCCGGCGGCTGCTCACCGCGTAATCGACCAGGTTGATGCGCAGCGGGAAGATGCCCGAATACGGTTCGTCCTCTTCGCTCGGCTCCAGCCAGCCGTCGATCCAGCCTTCCAGCCGTGCCCCGGGATCCTCCCCGCTGCCGGTGACCGAGATCCGGAACGAGTCGCTCGGAGAGAAGTATGGCGTGGCGCCGACCACGTCTCCAGCCGGGTCGATTTGGGCCCACACTTCGGGGCCGGTACCCACCGCCCAACGCACCAGAGCTCCGCCGGCGGGAGTCACGGTCCGCACACCCTCGGCGGCGGCGCGGCGCGCCAGCGCCCAATACCCCTCCATGTCCGTCACCGGAAAGCCGACGCAGGCAAAGTGGCTGGACAACTCTAACCCCAGGTCATAGGTCGTAGGTCATCCTACGACCCGCGACCTGCGACCGAAAAGTAGTCTTCGTCCAACATGCCATACAGCACCGTATCGTGCCACTGACCCTCCCAGAACAGTTTCTTACGCGCGATCCCTTCCCGCTTGTAGCCGGTCTTCTCCAGCGCCCGCTGGCTGGCGATGTTGTCGATGCGTGATTCGGATTCCAACCGGTGCAGCCCCAGTGTTTCGAAGGCAAAGCGCGTGCGCACGCGCATGGCGTCACTCCCGTAGCCTTTGCCCCAGGCGTCTTTCTCCCCGATGACGGTTCCGGTGCCGGCCAGCCGCAGCCGCCAGTCGATGCGGTGAATCGCCGTAAAGCCGATATGCCGGCCGTCGGGATCGAGAATCGCCCAGGAGAACTCATGGTCACGCTTCTGCGCACGGGTGAACCACTCTTCCTCCATGCCGGGGGTGACGCCGGTCACGTTCAGAAGGAAGCGCACCACCTCGGGATCGTTCATCCAGCGCAGCGCGTTGTCGTAGTGCTGTGTCCGATCCGGCGGGACCAGCCGGATTTTCTCGCCTCGCAGCCCCACGATGTCGTCCATGGCGGCACCTCCTTGACCCGTCCCAACGCGACTGCAACACGCTGCGGGTATCGATGACTTTACCTGTCGCGTTGGGACGGGCCGCGTATGCGGCGCTATGATAACAGATTGACTCATCTAGGTCATTGCCGGCGGTCCTGGGCATCGCTACAGTTGCCTCACTATGAAAACCTCAGCCGGTTCCGGGATCACCGAAGCCTCCTATGATCTGGCACTGCAAGTATTCCGACTGACGCAGAAGTTCTTCCGCGACGGCCCGGACGTCCTGGCCGACGAACTTCGCCAGACCGCGTTGCGGGTCGCCGGACATCTCGGTGAGGAGGGTGGTCGGCATCGAGACGAGGCCCGCGGCGCCGCGGCCAGGATGGAAGCGCTGCTGATCGCCGCGCGGGACCTGGAGTACCTATCCCCGGAGGATTTTCAGAGGATCCGTGCCGGATATCGAGAGATCGCCGCCCGGCTTCAGTTAAGTTCCAGCCGCAGGGCGCCATGGGCTCGCCAGGGCGAGGCCGAGGCAGACGAACAGTAGGGTCAGTTCGAACTCCCAGCCGCCGATGAACCCCTGGGGGAGGCGAACTCTGTAGATGGCGACTGCCATCTCCAGGGCCAGCAGCGCCGCGAACGGTCTCATCAGCATTCCCGAGAGCAGCGCCACCCCGCCGAGGAACTCAAGCGTGCCGATAAACCACGCCAGCAACTCCGGCTGGGGGAGGTTGACGGTGAGGAACAGCGCTACGGTGCGGTCGTGCTCCCCACCCCACAACTTGAGGTAGCCGTGCAGCAAGAAGACAACTGCGGGACCCAACCGGAGGAGAACGGTGCCAATTCGCAATCCGAAGTCTAGGAGTTGTTCCAGGGCATGTCGTGGTAGTCGGGATCATTACGCTGGATCGCGGCCCACAGGCACGCGGCCAGCGTGGCGTCGAGGCGCCTGACGATCTCGTATTCCCGCAGGGCCGCCGCCCGGTCGCCTTTGGCTAGATAGGCTCGTGCCAGGTAGTCGTGGGCCTGGGCGAACAGCGGGCGGAGGGCGATCGCGGTCTTGTACAGTTCGATGGCCTTGTCGACCTGGCCGATCTTCCGGTAGCAGTACGCGAGATTGTTGAACGCTTCAGGGAACCGCCCGCCCAGCGCGATCGCGCGTTCATACTCGGGAATGGCCGCCTCCCATTTCTGCTGCCGGTGCAGTTCCAGCCCACGCTTGAACGCCTTGAGCGCCTCGGAACTGACCCCGGGCGGGACCTCCGTGACATCGGCCGCATGCACTGAGGCGGGGAGCAGAGCGAGGATCAATACCAGGGCCGCGAAGTGGCGCATTTGTCTGATTAGATAGAACGTGGCGCGGGCGGGGTTTACCCCGTACGAGCCTGACAGGTGAGTCCTACGATTCCGCACCGCGTACCGGTCAGGCTTCGTACGGGGTTACTGAGACGCCAGCCGTAGAATGCGCCGCGCATTATCGCCCATGATCGCGGCGCGGTCCGCCGCCGGCAGCTCCACCCGGTCGAGGACTTCGAGCTGTTCTTTCAGGATGTGGTGCCGGTATCCACCGTAGACGGCGGAATCGGTGCCGAAGAGAATCCGCTGCGGACCGAAGGCGCGCAGCGCGTCACGGAAGACCTGCTCGAGCGACGGCTCCCCGGGATGGTACAGTCGCCAGTTGTTCGTGCCCGAGGTGTCGACGCAGACGTTCTCGGTGTGGTAGGCGAGGAACAGCGTTTCTCGCAGGAACCCGGCGCCGAAGTGCGCGATGAGGAACGTCACGTCGGGGAATTCTTTCACGGGCGCCGACAGGGGGAGGGGGCTTGCGTAGGAGAGGTCGTAGAAGGCGCCGATCGTGATGCCGAAGTGGAACAGAATCGGCAGGCCTGAGTCGGCCGCGGCCTCATAAATCGGGTAGAACGTCCGGTCATTGGGGAGAAACCGCTGCACCGGCGGGTAGAGTTTGAGCCCCGACAGCCCCATCTCCCGGAACTTCGCCACGGTCCGCCAGGCATCGGGGTGACGGGGGTCGGCCAGCGACCCCCAGCCGGCGAACCGGTCCGGATGCAGGGCCACGAACTGGGCGAGTTCGTCGTTCCCCTCGCCGACCGCGATGAACGCCCCGACGTCGACGCCGGCGGCATCGAACTCCCTCATCCAGTGCTGCGCATGGTCGTGCAGCGTCTGGGATTCCAGTTCGGCCAGGCGCTCGTCGAGGGTTTTCCCACGGACGCGGACCGCCTCCATCGCTTTCCGCCGGGATCCCGGCGAGCGGTCCCGCATCTTGCGCAGCATCGCCGCGGTGACCAGGTGCAGGTGGCTGTCGACGATGCCCACGGCCGGCCTACTTGATCGCGGAGCGCGCCTTCTTGACGAAGTCGTCCACGGCCTCCAGCGTCGCTTTGCCGATCAACTGGGAATCGAAGTTGTCGACGCTGACGCTGCCCCACCAGTAGCCGACCCACACGGAGACGCTGGACTGCTGTTTGCGGATTTCGGCGGTGGGTTCGGCGACGAATGTCCCTGCGGCGACGTCGAGGATCTTGCCGCGCAGGTTCACGGTCGCGGTGACCGTGTACGCGCAGCCCACGATGGGCAGGCAGCCGCCGGTGTACTGCTGGTCGAACGTGGTCACCTCGCCCATGAGGGCGTAATCGGCGCCCAAAGACTTCGCGACCTTCTGCGCGTCCTCCCAGTCCAGCATCCCGAACGTCTCGACGCGCGCCTGCCGCAGCGCATCCTGGACCTGGTCCCGGGACAGGATGCGGAGCGCCGCGTCGTCGCGTAGCCGGCTGATGACCCGCTGGGTCACGGTCTCCCTCGTATAGGTCCACCCACCGGCGCGATCGGCGAAGTCGACCACCATCACGGTCTTGCGGGGCGTCTGCGCGGCCGCTGGCCAGACCAGCAGCAGCGTCAGGAGTACGGCGATTGCTGTCCAGGCGTGTTTGAGCATGTCGGTCCTCCCTCCGAGCCATGTGTTGTTCCAGCCCCGCCGGAGCCGCCCCTGCCTGAACCCACTCGCCTGGTGGCGCCGCCTCTCTCGAATAAAGTCGCATGCCACCAAACACAATTCGAGACTTGTGAGTGCAGTTCAGAAAAGACGAGGTTTACATAACGCACCGCGCGAAGTCGCCCCAGTGGGCGCGGGCGCGCTCAGCACCACCGATCTACCACTTCAGATTCACGGAGGGAGACGCAATGCGCAAACTAGCGGCAGCGCTGTTCATCAGCGTGGTTCTGTTGATTGCAGGCCTGACAGGGATGCAGGTGGCCGGGGATGTCGTCCCGGGCGGCAACGGTAGCAGTCCTTACATCATTCAGGTTGCAGGGGATGTTGTCCCCGGAGGGAACGGCTAACAGGGCAGGTTCAGCCAAAGGCAGAAGGTGCGCCCGCGCCCTTTCTCGAAAGTCGAGCCATGGTGTGCTTCCCTGGAGTGCCCGCGTTCATCCTCAAGGAGGTTGACTATGTCGCTCGGTCAGCGCATTAGAGAACTCCGTCAGTCCCGGGGGCTGACGCAGACTCAGCTGGGAGGCACAGAGCTCTCTAAGAGCTTCATAAGCCTGGTGGAGCGCGACCGCACGCGCCCGTCGGTGGAGACACTTACACTGATGGCGCGCCGGCTCGGGACGTCAGTCGACGGGCTTCTTGGCCAGGAAGGGCGGCTTCATGAGACGGCGGCCGAAAGCCTGCTCACCCTCAGCCGGGAGGCTGCCAGGCGGCGCGAACTGGAGTCGGCGTTGCGCCTGCTCGACGCGGCAGACTACATTGCCGATACCTACAGGCTAGACGAGGCAGCACGAGAAGCACACCTCCAGCGGGCCGACATTCTGATTGCGCAGCGCGCGTTGGCTGAGGCGTGGCCCCTACTGGAGCGGGTCAAGACGGCGTGCGAGCAGAGCCAGGATCACTGGCGGTTGGGTCGTGTCCTGCTCGCCATGGGCCGGTACAAGTTGCGGGTGAGGGAGTTCCCCCAAGCGATCTCATCACTGGAGAATGCGCTGACGGTCCTCAAGCGCGCCAGAGCGAGCCGGGATCGTGCCCGCGTGGAGGCCCTCATCCTGCTGGCCGGGGCGTTCGTGTACACCGGCGCATTCGAGGACGCCATGAAGCGGTATCAAGAGGCCGCATCGTCCGACGTGGCCAATCGTGATACCGTCATCCGCGGGCAGGCGTTATGGGGGCTCGGTCTCGCCAACCGGAAGGTCAGGAACTTCCCAGCGGCACGCGACAACCTCCTCAAAGCCAGGGACGCGATGGAGGAGGCGGAAGAACTGCCCGACTTGATGCGGATCCTATGGAACATCGGCCAGCTCGACGAAGAGCAGGGCCGCCACAAGGAAGCGCTGCGCCACCTACTCCACGCCCTGCGGGTGGCAGACCGTCTCGGCAATCCCCTTGACCGGGGAGGGCTGCTGACGGAAGTCGCCCGCGCCCATCTGGGAGCCGGTAATTTGGAGGAGGCCGAGCACTTCGGCCAGCAGGCCCGGGAGGTTGCGCGTGACCACGATCCGGTCGAAGTGGCCGAGGCTCAGGCGATCCTGGCCCGGATCCGCATGCGCCGCAAGGACCTCACCGGGGCGGCGCAGATGATGCGGGAGGCCCTGGCGATATTCAAGGAACGCGGGATGCAGGCGAAACTGACCCAAACGGCCCGCGAATTGGGGCTCATGCTCAAAGAGCAAGGGGCGCTGGCCGAGGCGGCCGATTTCCTGGCCATCGCCCTGGAGACCGCCCAGGCGGAGTCACCGGTCGGGTGACCACAGGCCCGGACCGCCCGGGCTGCAGCCCGTTCGCTCCCACTGGGGTGAGCGGGCTGTCGTTTTTGGGGAAAATGCCAGATGACATGAACGCGCGGACGCCTATCTACAATCTGGCCACCGGACGCCGGGTCGCGTAGCTTGGAGATCACGGAGCAGCCCGGTCCGGCAACCGCCGCGCTGGACCGGCTCAGCACGGAGGAGATCGTCGCGCTGATCAACACCGAAGATGCCGCGGTGGCGGCCGCGGTGCGGACGGCGTTGCCGGAGATCGCCAGGACCGTCGATCTCATCGCGGACCGTCTGCGGCATGGCGGTCGGCTCATCTACGTGGGCGCGGGAACCAGCGGGCGGATCGGCCTGCTCGATGCGGCGGAGTGGGGTCCGGCGTTCGGCACGCCGCTGAGGACGGTGCGGGCGCTGCTGGCCGGCAGCGTCGGAGCGTCCGTGGAAGTTGCCGCCAGTGTGGAAGGGGAAACGGACGCCGGCGCCGCCGATCTGCGTGCGCGCGAGGTGACGGCGGCCGACGTCGTGCTCGGGATCAGCGCGGGTGGACGAACACCCTACGTGATCGGCGCCCTGCAAACGGCCAGAGAGCTGGGCGCGGCCACCGTCTCGATCGTCTGCGACAGCGGCGCTCCCGTCTCTCATCTCTCCGATATCGCCGTGGTCGCCGTGACCGGCCCCGAGGTCCTCGCCGGCGCAACGCGGATGAAAGCGGGGACGGCGCAGAAGATGATTCTGAACATGATCAGCACGGCGGTCAACGTGAGACTGGGCAAGGTCTTCGGCAACATCATGGTCGACATCCAGCCGCTGAATGAAAAACAGCTGGCGCGCGCGGGGCGCGTCGTGGCCGATGCCGCGGGGGTGTCCGAGGACGAAGCCGCGCGTCTGCTGGAGGCGGCCGGCGGCAGCGTGAAGGCCGCGATCGTGATGGCGGAGACCGGGGTGGACCTGCCTGAAGCGCGGCGCCGACTGGAACGCGCCGGTGGGTTCGTGCGCGCGGCCATTCAGGGCACGTAGGTTAGGTCCGGAACCCGCCCATCGTCAGGGCCATCAGCGCCTTCGCCGTGTGCAGGCGATTTTCGGCTTCGCGGAACACGACCGACTGCGGGCCGTCGATGACCTCGTCGGTGACCTCATGGCCGCGGTCGGCCGGCAGGCAGTGCATATAGATCGCGTCTTTCGCCGCGATCCGCATCCGCCGAGCGTCACAGATCCACGATCGATACCGCGCATTGAGCGCCAGCGCGTCCTGCTCCCTGCCGAAGAGGTGCTCCGCGCCCCACGACTTCGGATACACGACTTGGGCCCCCTCGAACCCCGCGTCCATGTCGTCGATCTCCGTGATTCGTCCGCCGCTGTCGGCGGCCAGGGCATACGCCCGCTCCATGACCCGGGGCATCAGCCGGTACTCCGGGGGACGGGCGATGACGAGGTCGGCGCCGAAGCGCGGCAGCAGCAGCGCGAGGCCCTGGGGCACACTCATCGGTTTCGCGTACGACGGCGCAAACGCCCACGATACGCAGATTTTCATGCCGCGCAGGGCCCTCGTGCCGAAGATTTCCTCGATCGTCATGAAGTCGGCCATCTGCTGCGTCGGGTGGTCCTCATCGTCTTGCAGGTTGATCACGGGGACGGAGGCATGGCGCGCGACCTCCCGCAGGTAGGGCGTGCCCTCCCCGGGGACTTTGTCATGGCGGATGGCGATGCCGTGGCCGTACGACGACAGGATGATCCCCATGTCATGCGGGGTCTCGCCGTGGGCGATCTGCGAGGTGGCGGCGTCGACATAATGCGCGTGGCCGCCCAACTGGGTCATGCCCGCCTCAAATGCGTTGCGCGTGCGCGTGGACAGGTCGAAGAAGATCATGAACAGCGTCCGATCAGGCAGCAGCCGGTGCGGCCGGCCCGCGGCGAAATCGGCTTTCAGCTCGGCGGCCACGTCAAGCGCCACCCCGAGCTCCGCCGTGGTCCAGTCGGCCGTCGAGATGAAGTCCCGTCCCGTCAGCCCCGCGCGCATCAAAACCTCTCCATCCGCGTCCAGAGTGCCGGCGCCGCTTCACGGCAGCGCGCGGCCAGCTCCTCTTCATCCACCAGTTGATGCCGCCGGGACCTGACGACCCACCGGCCCGCCACCATCACGTCGCGGACCGCGGCCGCGTTCAGACCAAACACGAAGTGGCCGGCGATGTTCGCCGGCGTCAACGGCGTCGGGACCCGGTAGTCGAGGACGATTAGATCGGCCGGCGCGCCGGCGGCGAGCGTGCCCAACTGCGGTTCCTGAAACAGCATTCCCACAAGCGCCGCCCCCGCGGTGAGCCGCTCCGTCGCGAATCCGGGCCCCGTGTCCCAGGAGACTTCCCGCGCTTTCAGATAGCAGGTCCGGGTCTCGGTGAACATGTCGCCGTCGATGCCGTCGGTTCCCAGCGCGACGCGAGCCCCCATACGCAGGACCGGAGCGTAACCGACCCCGTTGTTCATGTTTGACCGTGGGTTGTGGGCGATCCACGCCCCCGAGTCGGCCACCAGATGCTGCTCGGTCTCGTCGAGGTGGACGCCGTGGGCGACCAGGTCGCCGGCCGCCAGCGCGCCGGCTTGGGCCAGCCGCTGCGCCGTGCGCACTTTGTATCTCTGGAGGGAGTCATCCTCGTCGGCTCGGTCTTCGGCAAGATGGATGTGGACGGGCGCGTTGTAGGTCCGGGCCTCGGCGACGAGTCCCTCCAGCGTCGACGGACCGATCGTGAACGAGGCGTGGGCGCCCATCATGCCGCGGATCAGGTCGCGGCGATTGTGACGCAGGAACCGCACGTTCTCGGCGATCCCCGCGCGCCCGCGCGCTTCCCCGTGGCGGTCGGTGACTTCGTAGCAGACGATGCCGCGCAGACCCGCTTCGGACATGCCGTCGGCGACGGTCTCCAGCGAGCCGTCGATCGCTTCAGGGGAGGCGTGATGGTCCACGATCGCCGTCGTCCCGGCTTTCGCCGCGTCGACCGATCCGAGCAGCGCAGATAGGCGGATCGTGTCCGGGTCCAGCGCGCGGTCCAGCCGCCACCAGATGCGCTCGAGGATCTCCGGGAAGCTGCGAGGCGGCTCCGCCGGACCGGGCATCCCGCGGGCCAGCGCGGAGTAGAGGTGATGGTGCGCGCACACGTTGCCCGGCAGCACGAGACAGCCGGAGACGTCGATCGGCGTGGCGTCAGAAACGTCGGCGGCAATCCGTCCGCCGGCGACGGCGAGCGATCGCGCGTCAACCCGCCCGCGCGAGGGATCGACCAGCAGGCCGCCTTCCAGCCGCCAGTTCACGCACGCGGGGCGGCCCGGCGGGGGCCGACGGCCTTCGGATGGGCCGCCCGGGCGGCCGCGGTTTCTTTCATCGGCAGCCGGGTGCGCCAAATGCCGTCAAACGCATGCACGGCGCCGGCCACCGCCGATGCCGTCGGCACCAGGCCGATCTCACCGACCCCCTTGGCGCCGTACGGCCCCTCAGGCTGCGGCTCTTCAATAAAGATGCACTCGACCGGAGGCATGCCGGTGGCGGGGATGATCCCCTGCGATTTCAACGTCCCGGTCTCGATGTAGCCGCCGCTGACAACAAACTCCTCGCTCAGCGAGTGGCCGAGCCCCATGTGGATCGCGCCCTCGATCTGGCCTTCCAACAGGTTACGGTTGAAGACCTTGCCCACGTCGTGCGCGGCGACGACTCTCTCGATCCTGCCGCTGCCGGTGAGGACGACGACCTGCGCCGCCCACCCGTAGCAGATGTGCGAGCGCTGCAGGTTCGGGTCGTCCATCGGCTGCGTGAGTGTGAACATGACTTCCCCAGCGAACTCTTCGCCGGCGAGGTCAGCCAGGGTGCCGCCGTCCAACCGCGTCTTCAACGCTTCGCAGGCGCGTTTGACCGACAGCCCGCCCAGAAACGTACCGCGCGACGCGGTCGTCTGTCCGCTGGCGAATTCGCGCTGCGTATCGACTTCCACTCGCACCTTCGTCAGATCGACGCCATAGGGCGCGAGTTCCTCGCAGACCACCTGCTGCAGCACGGTGTGGACCCCCTGGCCCATCTCGGTCCAGGGATGGCGCAGCAGGATCGTCCCGTCATCCTGGACCTGCAGTGACGCGAAACTGCGTTCCGGCAAGCCGTTGCCGACGCCGACGTTCTTCACGGCGCAGGCGATGCCCGCGTACGTCGCGTTCTTGTAGACGTCCTTGACGGCAAGCAGGCACTGCTTCAGCCCGACCCCGGGACCGAGCACCTGGCCGGTGGCGAATGTCCCTCCGGCGTCGAGCGCGTTGATCCAGCGGATGTCCCACCCGTCGATACCGGTCCGCTCGGCGAGGCGGTCCAGGCAGCCTTCCATCGCGAAGTTGGCCTGGTTGCTGCCGAACCCGCGCATCGCGCCGGCCGGCGGGTTGTTCGTGTACACGCAGTACGCTTCCACGTCCGCCGCCGGGACGTCGTACGCGCTGCAGGAGTGCCCGCAGGCCCGCTGCAGCACCTTGTCGCCGACGCTCGCGTACGCACCGGTGTCGCCGATGATGCGCGCCCGGACGGCCGTGAGGCGCCCGCGGGCGTCGCAGCCGACCGTGTAGGTCATCTTCAGCGGATGGCGCTTGACGTGCATGCGGATGGACTCGTCGCGCGACAGCGTGAGTTTGACCGGCGTGCCGGTCACGCGGGCCAGGATCGCGGCGTGGCCGTTGATGCCCAGGTCCTCTTTGGCCCCGAACGCGCCGCCGTTGCTGACGAGGGTGACACGCACGCGCGATTCCGGTTCGCCGAGCAGCCGGGCGATCTGGCGCCGGTCGTCCCAGATCCCCTGTCCGCCGGAAAAGACGCGCATCTCGTCCGGCGTGTCGTGGGCCAGCGCGGACTCGGGCTCGAGGAACGCGTGCTCGATGAACTGGGTCTGGAACGTCTCGGTGACGACGTGGGCGGAAGCCGCCAGTGCGGCGTCGACGTTGCCGCGTTTGATCTGCCACTTCTTCAGGAGGTTCCCCTTCGCGTGGACGTTCGGCGCGTCCGGGGCGAGGGCGGCTTCCGGATTGGTCACCGGATCGAGGACGTCGTAGTCCACGGCAATGGCCGCCGCGGCGACGCGGGCGCCCCGGCGGGTCGTCGCCACGACCGCCGCCAGCACATCGCCGACGTACCGCGTCGTCTCGCTTTCGGCGATGAACACCGGCCAGTCGTTGTGGATGCAGCCGACCTCGCGTTCGCCGGGCACGTCGGCGGCCGTGACGACCCGGACGACGCCGGGCATGGCGGCGGCCTTGGAGACGTCGATCCGCTTCACGACCGCGCGCGGATGGTCGGAGAATCGCAGCGCGCCGTGCAGCATGCCCGGGACGCTGAGGTCGTTGATGAACGGTTTGGCCCCCAGCGCGAGTTCGGGGCCTTCATACCGCGGAGCGCGCGATCCCAGCCGGCCGCTCCAGTCCAGCTGCGGCTCGGCGTCCCCGGTGAGAATCCGGCCGGCGAGGTCGATGGCATCAATGATCTTCACGTACCCCGTGCACCGGCAGAGGTGACCGGCTAGCGCCTTCGCGATGGTCTCCCGCGACGGGCGGGCATCCCTGCGCAGCAGGTGGCCGGCCTTGACGACGATGCCTGGGGAACAGAAACCGCACTGGGATGCGCCGGTGGCGGCAAACGCCGTCGCGAAGGCCTCGCGTTCGCGGTCGGACAGGCCTTCCAGCGTGACGATGGACGTCCCCGCGAACGTCGATGCCGGTTGCGAGCAGGCCACGCGGGCCCGGCCGTCCACCAGGACCGTGCAGCATCCGCAGTACCCTTCCGGCTGACAGCCGTCTTTGACCGACAGCACGCCGAGGTGTTCCCGCAGCACGTCGAGCAGCGTCTCGTCCGGGTGCGCCGCGACCGTGACCGGGTTGCCGTTAAGGGTGAAAGAGACCTGAGCGCTCATCAGCGCACCGCCTGCCCTGAACCTGAGCCCTGCGAATGGTTCGGGGCGAAGGTGTCGATCATCAACTCCACGTCCTCGCCCAGCGGGTAGAGCACCGGGCAGGTCGCACCGTGGGCAATGTACTCGGCGACCTTGACGAGACACTCCTCGGGGGTCCCCGATGCGCTGACCATCTGGACGACGTCGTCGGGCACGTAGCGCGAGGCCGCGACGATCTGCTCGTGTGTGGCCGGCCAGTGCACGACCCGGTTGATCTCGTCGATCAAGGACTGTGCCACGCCCGACGCTTTCATGATGTGCGGCTGCTGCCCCAGGTACTGAGTGAGCAGGATTCGCGCCTCGTTCATCGCTTTCGCCCGGTCCCGGTCCACCGAACAGACGACCAGCTGCGGGCGGTCGACGTCCTCCACGCGCCGCCCGGCGCGGCGGGCGCCTGCGGCGATGCGTTCCATCGCATCATCATTGTACGTCGGCGAGACCATGTAGTTGAGCAGCACGCCGTCGCCGATCTCCCCCGCCAGTTCCAGCATCTTCGGGCCGGTCGCGCCGATGTAGATCGGGATGGTCCGCGGCGCGGTGTCGCCGTGGACGACGTCGATGCGCACTCCGTCGAGGTGGACGAACTCGCCGGAGTAGCTTACTTCTTCAAGCGTGAACAGCGCGCGGCACGCCTCGACGGTCTCCCGCATGCACTGCAGCGGGCTGCTGCGCGTGATGCCGACCTTCCGCGCCAGGGGATCCCACCACGCGCCGAGGCCCAGCAGGATCCGGCCCGGCGCCAGGTCGTCCAGCGTCACAAAGGTGGCGGCCAGGAGGCCCACGTTGCGGGTCCATGTGTTGACGACGCCGGAGCCGACTTTGATGTCCGTCGTATGCGAAGCGTAGGCGGCCATCGGCACCGTGGCCTCGCGGACCAGCCGGGACTCCGCCTGCCAGACCGCCTCGAAGCCGCGCGACTCCGCATACTGCGCGTACCGGATGCCGTCTTGGATCGGATGTTTGTCCTGGAGATACAGCGCCATGCGAGCGGGGGCCATTGGA
>DATDQT010000069.1:0-2193 GCA_035292085.1 bacterium | reverse complement strand
TGCCAGGGCCAGATGACGGCCAACATCCAGTCCAGCACCGGCAGCATCGGCCAGACCTGCCTCAAAACGGCCGGCGTGCCCTGGAGCTATTACATCTCCTGGATCAGCCAGCGGGAGTAAGGGTGTATAGCCCGCATGAGTCATGAGGGGTCGTGACGAAACCGCGGAGACGCCAGGCGAGACGGGCGCGTGGAGCCTAGGGACTGACACCCTTCCCCGCGTCTGCGCGTGGTGTCTGTCCCCGTCCGAACCGGGACAGGCACCGTCGAGGACGACGGAGCCAGTCCCCGAACAGGCTGTTGACCGACCGAGCGGCGAGCCCGCCCGCCTGCGTGCCGAAAGCCCGCGCGCAGGCTTGTCGCAGCGGCGTACCAGCGGTTGGAGTAGAATCCTTCATGAATCATGCGGGCTGGGACTGGCATTCGCGTCTCTGTTCATTTAGTATTGCGACCGTGGTGCTGACATCGTTCAAGAGGGGGAGGGCCTGGAGACGGGCCCTCCCCGCGGTCGTCGTCATGGCCTGCCTGGCCGGTTGTTCGCAGGAATCTCCTCCGCCTGATTCCGGTTCTGCACCAGCACCAACTTCGTCCGGTTCCGCTCCGGTCGCTTCATCCGGAGGCGCCGCACCCGGCGAGAACCGTCCCCCGGTCATCAGCTCGGCCCGCCTTGTGGCGAATGCGCTGACACGCAACGATACCGTGTCGCTGGAGTTCAAGGCGGACGATCCGGACGGCGACCGGGTGACGGCACGCTACCAATGGCTCGCCAACGACAACCCGGTGGATGGACAGACCAGCGCCACGCTGTCGCTGGCCGCGGTGAGGCGGGGCGAGCGCGTCAGCGCCGAACTGACGCCGGTGGACGGGCGGGGGGCGGTCGGCCCTGCCTTCCGGACCGAAGCCGTCGAGGTGGTCAACACGCCGCCGGTTGTCACGCGCGTCGGCATCGAGCCGGCCACGGCGAAGCCGGGCGACGTCCTGCGCGCCACGTTCGAGGGATCGGATATGGACGGCGATCCCGTGAAATACCTGTTCGAATGGTGGCGGAACGGCAACTCGCTCGGCACGCCGTCCAAGGATCAGGAACAACGCACGCTGGCCACGGATGGGTTCACGCGGGGCGATATGATCGTCGTTGGAGTGACACCCTACGATGCCGGTGGTCCCGGACGATTCCTGGTTTCCGAACCGTTCCTGCTGCTGAACCGGGCGCCGGTGATCACGTCGTCGCCGAAGGGCCCGATGGGACAGGGCTTGTTCGAATACACGGTGACCGCGTCCGACCCCGACAACGATCCCCTGACATACAAGCTCGACACGGCGCCCTCCGGCATGACGATCGAGTCGAACACGGGCAAGGTGTCCTGGCAGATGCCCGCCGGCTTTTCGAGCCCCCAGCAGGTCCGGATCAGCGTGGATGACGGCAACCAGGGCCAGGCCTTTCAGGAATTCACGCTCACCCCGCCTCCGGCCCGCTGAGCAGGCCGGCCTTGTTGCGGAGCGGGGGGTCTTGTTAGAATGTTCGCACGCTCCAATCAAGAGGGTGAGCCGGACAACACGTGCGCAAGATTAAACTGCGAGAAGGTACCAACACCGCCAGCCTGTTCGGCTCCCACGACCGTCACCTCAAACTGATCGAAGAAGAACTGGGCGTTCACGTGTCGGCGCGTGGCGACGAAGTGGCGCTGGACGGCGCGCCCGCCGCGGTGCAACAGGCCGAGCGGGTGCTCCACGAACTGGCGGCCCTGACCGCCGAGGGCTACGAGTTGCGGCCGGACGACGTGTCGTTTGCCGTGAAGGCCGCGCGCGGAGGCCAGGACGCGCCGCTCAAGGAACTTCTGCTCAACACCGTTCCCATCGCCACGAAGAAGCGCTTCGTCGTTCCCAAGTCGGCCACGCAAAAAATCTATCTCGACGCGATTCAAAAATACGACATAGTCCTCGGCATCGGCCCGGCCGGGACTGGGAAGTGTGTCGCATCGGGCAGCTTGGTTTTAACCGACGAGGGCCTTCTTCCAATCGAAAGTCTGGCGGTGGGTACGCAGCCGGGCGACTATGTGCCGCTCAATCTGCAGGTGGCTGGCATGGATGGGCAGGAACCGGCCAGCCATTTCTATAATGGCGGGACGTCACCGACCAAGCGTATTCAAACACGGTTTGGCTACGAAATTGAAACGACGTTCGAACATCCGCT
>DATDQT010000068.1:0-14830 GCA_035292085.1 bacterium | reverse complement strand
ACTCCCGGAGGCCGCACGCCGCATCGGCGAGATGCACTACGTGCCGCGTCCCGGCACGGATCGCTGGGTTCGGCTCGGGGAGATGGAGTGGCGCCTGTTGCAGACGCTTCAGAGGAAGACGGGTCCGGCGGCCGCGCCGGTCGCGGTCGACATTCCTGGCTGGTCACCGGATCAGCTGGCAGCGGCCGTCCAACGGTTTGCCGCTTTGGGCCTGTTGGCACCCGGCGCGGTGCAGGCCGCCGAGACGCGCACCGCAGGCCGGCCGGCTCTGCTGGGTCTCCTGGCGGCGGGACTCGTGACGTTCCTCTTAGGTGACGTCATTGCGGTGGCTCGCACGGTCCCCTGGCCAGCCTGGATTGCGGGACGGCCGCCCGGCTGGCTGGCCGCCATCCTTGTGCTGATGATGGCGGCGGCGCACGAAGCCGGTCATGCCGCAATCGCGTTGGCCGTCGGTGCCCCGGCCGCCGCGCTGCGGGTCACGGCAGGGCGGCTGGGCTGGATCCCCATTCCTACCGTGCGCGTGGGGCAGTTCTGGGCGCTCTCGAACGCGGCTCGAACAGCCGTGGTGCTGGGTGGGGCGGGCGCGCAGCTGCTGCTGGCCGCACTGGCCGGCAGTCTGTGGCTGGTGTGGCCGCTCGTCGGCGCGCCGCCTCCGGCGGTCCTGCTCTGGCTGCAGTCGACGGCGATCATCCTGGCGGCTGCGAATCTTCTGCCCGTGTATCCACTTGACGGGTACTGGCTGATTGCCGTGCGGCTGGACCGCCCGCGGCTGCGAGAGGAGAGCCGGGTGGTCCGGCTCAGCTCTGAAGCCGGTGTCATCGTGCTGTCAGGGCTGACCGTGCTGTGGGTCGTCTGGTTGTTGGTGTAGCAGATGCGCGATCATTCCCCTCCCATGGACGGGGTCGCCGCGCAGTCGTTGAGCCGTCGTTTCGGCGCCCGCGTGGCCGTCGATCAGGTCGATCTTCACGTCCGTCCGGGGGAAATCCTCGCCCTGCTGGGTCCCAACGGTGCCGGGAAGACCACCACGGTGCGGATGGTGGCCGCGCTGCTCAGGCCGAGCGGCGGCACCTGCCGGGTGAACGGCTACGACGTCGTCGCACAGGCTGACCAGGTCCGGCAGATCACGGGACTCATGACCGACGTGCCGGCACTCTACGGCGACATGGCGCTCCGTGCGTACCTGATATGGTTCGCGGGTCTGTACGGAATCGCCGAGACCGCCGCGCGTGTGCAGGCCGACGCGCTGATCGATCAGTTTGGTCTCGCGGCATGGAACGCGGCCCCGCTCGCCACGCTGTCCCGCGGGACCCAGCAGAAGGTCGCGCTGGCGCGATCGCTGCTGCACGACCCACACGTCCTGCTGCTGGACGAACCCACCGCATCGCTCGACGTCGAGGCGACCCTGGGGCTGCGGGAAGTGTTCCGGACTCTGAAAGAATCCGGCCGGGCCATCGTCCTGTGCACCCACAACCTGGCTGAGGCGGAGAAAGTCGCCGACAGCGTGGCGATCCTGATCAACGGCCGGATTGCGCATCAGCAGCGGCTGCGGGCTGATGGGACGCCCAGGACCTATCGCCTGCGGCTGGCCTCAGCTGCCCCGATCGATCTGAGTCTCCTCCAGACAGTCCCTTGGCTGGAACGGGGGTCGGTCTGCTGGCGCGGGCCCGGCGTAATCGAATACGCCACACGCGTTCCTGAGGAAGCCAACCCACGCGTGGCCGCCGCGCTCGTCGGGCATGGCGCCGGGCTGGTGGAGTTGGCCCCGGGGAGAGAATCGCTCGAGGAGATTTACCTCCGCAAGTTACAGGAGGCCGGTCATGCGCACCATCAGACTCATCGCCACTAGAGAGCTCGGGGACCTGTTCGGGTCGCGCGCCAAGGGCATCCGAATGTTGCTGTTCGTCGGCATGCTCCCCGTGCTCACGTTGGTGATCCTGCGCCTGCAGCTGGCCAGACCGGACTACGACATCGCGCGCCTGCCCACCGGGGTGCTGGTATCGTTCATGTACACCGGCATTCTTCCTCTCAACTTCAGCATGGGGATGGCGGCCCTGTCGTTTGCCTCGGAGTTCGAGTCCGGGACCATCGTGCCCTTGCTGGCAGCGCCGGTCCGAACGTCGGCGATCTTCGCTGGCAAACTGGTGGCCGCCCTGGCGGCCGGCATCGGCTTGGCCTGGTTCTCACAGGGACTCCTCTTTGGTCTGTTCAGCCCGATGCTGAACCGCCCGTGGCCCGTCCCGTTGTCGGTCACCCTCCTGATGTCCGCCGGCGTACCGGTGTTGGCCTTCCCCCTCGTGGCCATGACCATGGTGCTGGGCAGCCGTGCCAGACAAGCCAGAACCGCCCAAGCGAACAGCACGCTCGCGTTCCTCGCTGTGCTGGCGGTCTCTCTGCTGATCGCCTGGCGCCGTCCGCCGCTCACCCCGCCGGTCGTCGCCGCGGCCGCGCTGGGCGGGCTCGCCGGCGGCGCTGTGCTGCTGGCGGTCGGCATGCGGCTGTGGGATCGGGAGGAGCTGCTGAGCCGTTCTGACTGAAGCGCCGTCAATTCCCATACCCGCCGCCGGTCGTGTATCCTCAGGAGATGGAGCCTTCGGCCCTCTCCGGGTCTCCGGAACACGGCGTGCCGCAGCGTCTGGTGAGTCCGAACTTCATCACCGAGATCATCGACGCGGATCTCCGGGACGGCCGCTACCCGGTCGTGCGCACGCGGTTCCCGCCTGAGCCCAACGGCTACCCGCATATCGGGCACGCGAAGTCGATCTGCCTGAACTTCGGCCTCGCGCTCGATTACGGCGGGGAGTGCAACCTGCGGTTTGACGATACGAACCCCGAGACGGAGTCCCAGGAATACGTCGAGGCGATGAAACGGGACATCGCGTGGCTGGGCTTCGCCTGGGCGCGGGAGCTGTACGCGTCGGACTACTTTGAACGACTGTACGCCTGTGCCGAGCAGCTCATCCTCGACGGGCACGCGTATGTCGACAGTCTGTCGGATGAGCAGATCAGCGAGTACCGGGGGACGGTCACGCGCCCCGGCCGGCCGAGTCCCAATCGCGACCGCAGCATCGACGAGAACCTCGACCTGTTCCGGCGCATGCGGGCGGGGGAGTTCCCCGACGGAGCGCATGTGCTGCGGGCCAAGATCGATCTGGCCAGCCCCAACATGAAGCTGCGCGATCCGGTCCTCTACCGGATCGTGCATGCGCCACATTACCACAGGGGGGACCGGTGGGTACTCTACCCGCTGTACGATTTTGCCCACCCACTCTCAGATGCCATTGAGGGGATCTCGCACAGCATCTGCACGCTGGAGTTCGAGAACAACCGGGCGATCTACGACTGGCTCGTGGAGCGCCTGCGCGGGAAGTGCGGATTGCCGGAGGCCCCGCGGCCGCACCAGTATGAATTCGCCCGCCTCAACCTCGACTACACGGTGCTGTCGAAGCGCAAACTCATCCGGCTGGTGGAGGGAGGCTACGTCTCGGGTTGGGACGACCCGCGGATGCCGACCCTGTCCGGCCTGCGCCGGCGCGGGGTGAATCCGGAGGCCATCCGCGAGTTCTGCTACCGGATCGGGGTGGCCAAAACGAACAGCCGTGTCGACCTCGCGACGTTCGAGGCGGCGGTGCGCGATGACCTCAATCACCGCGCCCCGCGTGTGCTGGCCGTGGTGCGGCCGGTGCGCGTCGTGCTGGCGAACTACCCCGAGGAGCACGAGGAGTGGCTGGAGGCGTCGTACTGGCCGCGGGACGTCCCGCGGGAGGGAACCCGCCGGGTGCCCTTCTCCCGGGACCTGTACATCGACGCCGACGACTTCATGGAGCATCCGCCGGCGGGCTACCATCGCCTCGTGCCCGGTGGGCGGGTCCGCCTGCGCCATGCCTATGTCATCCGCTGCGAGGACGTGGTCAAAGATGACGCGGGCCGGATCGCCGAATTGCGCTGCTCCTATGAACCCGATACGTTGGGGAAGAAGCCGGCCGGACCCGCGGTCAAAGGGACGATCCACTGGGTCTCTGCCCGCTACGCCGTCCCGGCAGTGATCCGGCTGTACGACCGGTTGTTTGCGGTTGCCGATCCGGAGGCTGGAGGCGAAGACTTCACAGCCAGTCTGAATCCGGTATCCCTCACGGAGGTCACGGGGTACGTCGAACCCAGCGTCCGCGATGACGCGCGCGACACGCGCTACCAGTTCGAGCGCCTCGGCTACTTCTGGCAGGACCCGCAGGACTCCCGGGCCGACCGGTTGGTCTTCAACCGCATTGTGACCCTCCGGGACTCCTGGACCAAGGCCCTTGAGCGACGTTGACCAGAAATTGCGGACCACAACGAGGATGGGTAGGGGAGCGGCGAGAACGTACACTCGGCGTTTTTCGCGCCCGTCGGAGGTGACTCGTGGATGGCCGCGTACTCGATCCTAGGACCGCAGACCTTGCCAGGCTTCGCCGCCTCCCTCCGCACGACCTCGCGGAAATTCTCTACGATCTGAATCCCTCGGAACTGGCGCACCTGTTCACGCGGTTCGGAGACGAAGATCTCGCGGACCTCGTCGCCGAACTCGATCCCCACGACGCCGGCCGGCTCATTCTCAAGCTCAGTCTGGCCCAAGCGGCAGACGTGTTGGAAGAGATGCCCCCCGACGATGCCGCCGATGTCGTCGAGGAGTTGTCCCCTTCGCAGGCCCGCGCCATCCTCCAGGAGATGGAGCCGGATGAGGCGCGCCAGCTGAAGGAACTCCTGGCGTACCCCGAGGGCAGCGCCGGCCACCTGATGACTCCGAAGTATGTCGCGGTGAGTCCGGATATGACGGCAGAAGAGGCCCTCGTTGCGCTCCGGCACGTCGCCGAGGAAGCGGAATCGGTGTACTACGTGTACGTCAAGGACCCAGAGACCAACCGGCTCCTGGCGGTCCTGCCGCTGTACAATTTGTTTTTCGCCAAGCCGCAGACACCCGTGCGAGACATCATGAACCGGGATGTGGCCAAGGTGCGCGCGGACGCTCCCCAGGAAGAGGCCGCCCGGCTCCTCAACCAGTACCATTTCATTGCCTTGCCGGTGGTCGACGATGCCGACCGGCTGCTGGGGATCATCACGGCCGATGATGCCGCGGCCGTGCTGCGGGAGGAGGCCACCGAAGACATCGAGCGGCTCGGCGGCTCCCAGCCGCTGGATGAGCCGTACCTGACGGCCTCACCGTTCACGCTGGCCAGGAAGCGGATCGGCTGGCTGCTGCTGCTGTTTGTGGCTCAGGCGTACACCGGCACCGTTATGCGGCACTTTCAAAACGATCTGCAGCAGGTCGTCGCCCTCGCCTTCTTCATCCCGCTGCTCATCGGGACCGGGGGCAACACGGGGTCGCAGACGGTGACCACGGTCATCCGGGCGATGGCCTTGGGCGAGTTGCGGTTCCGCGACGCGTTCCGTGTGTGGCTGAAGGAACTCGGGACGGCGTTCATCCTGGCGACGGCGATGGCGCTGGCCACACTCGTCCGCGCCTGGACACTCAACGTCACGACCGCGATCGGGTTGACCGTGGCGCTGGCGGCGTCGGCGATCGTGCTGTGGGCCGCCACCGTAGCCGCGCTCCTGCCCCTGGTGCTGCGGCGCCTGCGGGTCGATCCGGCCGTGGTCTCGGCGCCGCTCATCAGTACCCTGGTGGACGGCACAGGGCTGATTATCTACTTCGAGATCGCCCGGCGCGTCCTCAGGCTCTGATCGCGTCTTCCCGAACAGATCGCGCATTCATCGTCGGCTTACCTACACGATTGTCGTCTCACCGACGAACACAGTTCCCGACTGTCCGGTGAACCGAAGGATGTCGTCAACGACCTCCTTGCCCTCCGGGGTGGCGAAGGCGGCGATAAAGGCCTGCTTGGTGTCGAAGTACAACTCGGCGACTCCGTTGGGGAATCCGGCCCTCCCGGGTCCGCCCTCGACGAGGTTGATCTCGTACCGCCTCAGCCCCTGGAGTTTTTCCCTTGCCAGGGGCGCATGGACCTCCAGCCAGTACCGACTGAACTCCTCGGGTGCCTGACCTTCCTTCTTATGGGCCCAGAAGATGGCTTTGAACATGTGAAGAAGCCTCCTTGGCTACCGCGTCGAGAGCCACCAGAGCAGGTACACGACTCCCAGCCCCAGGATCATCGGAATGAGAATGACCCACCAGTTCATCGCGCAGAGGCAACCTCCAGGCGTGTTTTCCCCCGCGCGGCGGTAGCAGATCCGTGCTCGGAATCGCGCTCCCCTGGTTTCCTTCCTCCTGTTACACTGGAAGTCCCTGCGATATGACGAAGCGTGATGCCGCGTCGAGGAAGGACACGATGAAACTACATGGCAGCGTCAGTACGCGGGCGCGTTCAACCTACGTCGGCAGCGCGCTCGACGGATCGCGCGCGGCGCTGAAGAGCCAGTACCATGCCACGCTGGCGATGCTGAAGGCGGCGGTTACAAGATGCTCGGATGACCTGTGGATCAGCAGGGGCGGCCACGCCAATCCGTACTGGCGAATCGCCTACCACACGCTGTTCTACACGCATCTGTATCTCCAGCCCAACAACCGGGTATTTACTCCGTGGGAACACCATTACAAGGGAATTCAATACATGGGCAGACCGTCGAGACGGAAGCCGTACACGAAGGCCGAGGTCCTGGCGTATTGGCGGCTCTGCGACTGGCTGGTGGATGATGCAGTGGACAACCTTCGACCTGACGAGCCCGCAGAGTGGGTTCAGCTGGTACAAGATTCCCAAGATGGAGCATCAGATTGTCAACATTCGCCATATTCAGTATCATGAGGCCCAACTCGCGGACCGGCTGCGGGCGGCGACGGGCGCCGGAGTCAACTGGGCCGACGCGCGGCGGAGAACACGCGCGCATAGCTAGTGTCTGCGTATCGCGCAGGCGTGGCGTTGACGCTCTTGTCGGGGCGTTCATATAATGAAGTGTTCCTGCGCTGGGGGATCGTCTAGTGGTAGGACGACGGGCTCTGGACCCGTTAGCGGGGGTTCGAATCCTCCTCCCCCAGCCAGTTCGTCCAGTCAGTTCGGTTGTTTCCGCCGCTGATCGCCCCTGAGTCCTAGTGTAGTACGCCGGCCAGTAATGTGAGGCCGTGGGCGACTAACGCAGGGGAAGAAACGAAGGGTGACGAAGGCGGCTTCCCAAGCATAGACCTTGTCAACAGCATACTTGATGTCTCCTACCAGGAGGCGATTCGTGCGCAGCTTGAATCGATGGTGTCGGGCTGCGCCGGGCGAAAGTCGAACCCGGCCGGAGTCCTTGTGGCCGAGTCGCGTTCTTCGGGTGGGTATTCCAACCTCCGGAGGCGATGCGACGAAGCTAGCCGCAACGCTCGGTCTCGTTCTCCTCCTCTTCGCATCTCCCGTTGTCTCCCAGGTTCCCGATGACAAACTCATTGTGCCGGGGCAGCGGATTGGGAGATTCGCGCTGACGATGAGTGTTGCAGATGTCACTGGGATTCTGGGGCCTTCCACCAATCTGTCCCCCGGAAGATTTGGTGACCAAGCCCTGCAGAACGATCTCACACTGTATATCTGGGACGTTGTACCCCTGGTGGTCATCGCGAGAGACGAGAGGGCACCGGTAAGCATTGGCATTCGACGATCGAGCGACTACCAGACAGCCCAAGGACTAAAGTACTTGGCGCAACCCGAAGCGGTTCGAGACGCACTTGGGGCTCCGACCAGAGAAGTCCAATGGGGTGCAAGGACCCAACAGCGAGCGCTCATCTACGACGGCTTGGGAATCGCCTTCCTCACAGCAGATGAGGGTATTGTCGGCTCGATACTCGTATTCAGGCCACAGAGCGCCAATCGCATCTGGAAGCCATAACCATCACCTAGGTCCAGGCCCTACGCAGTGCCCGCTGCCGGCAACGGCACCACCACGCGGACGTTCACGATCAGCCTGCAGGAGGTATGTACTTCCGAGGAGACGTTCTCCCCAGCCATTCGACTCGCCCGCCTTGCCGGCGGGCTCGCTCATGGCCTTCGGCCACATACCTTTTCGGAGCTAATCGGGCGAGTCGAAGGACCCCTTGGACGTCCCGCATCTGGGCCCGCGTGGTAGACAGAGTCAAGCTCCCCTTGTGCGCCGGCGTCTTGGAGTACTGGCAGACTCTTCTTGATGTCGGTCACGTACCAGTAGCCCACAGGCCCCGTCATCTCTTTGTTATGGAGTTGTCACATCGACTGGGTTTCGTCCGTCACGACTATGACGGAATGGCCTCGCACACATCTTACCCGGCCGTGATGATTTCCGGCTTCAGGACGCCAATGAACGGCAGGTTGCGGTACAACTGGCGGTAGTCCAGCCCGTAGCCGACCACGAAGGTGTCAGGTACTTCGAAGCCGCGGTAGTCGATCGGCAGGTCATCGACAATTCGGCGGGCCGTCTTGTCAAGCAGTGTACAGATGCGGAGGCTGGCAGGGTCTCTGGTGGAGAGGGTCCGCAGGAGGTACGATGCCGTCAGGCCGGTGTCGATGATGTCTTCCACCAGGATGACGTGCCGGCCGGTGATCTCCTCATCGAGGTCTTTGATCAGCCGGACCACACCCGAAGTCTCCCGGCCGCCGCCATAGGACGTGATCGCCATGAAGTCCAGCGTCATCGGAATCGTGATGGCCCGGGTGAGGTCGGCGACGAAGTACAAGGCGCCCTTCAGCAGGCTCACGAGCAGGGGGGTGCGGCCGTCATAGTCCCGCGTGATCGCCGCGCCGAGGTCCCGCACGCGGGCACTGATCTGGGACTCGGTGAACAGGACCCGGTCGATGTCGTCGGTGATGGTCATCCCGCGACGATGCTACCGCGCGCCGGCTCCGGCGAGACCATACTTGAACAGGAGACTGCGGTAGTCCCGGCCGTAGAAAATCTTCAACCGCACGTCGGGATACAGCTCCCGCAGGCGGCGGACCTTGCGGTTTTTCTTGGTGACCAGACTCTGCTTGAGGGTCGTCAACTCGATGTACAGATCAAAATCCGGCAGGTAGAAATCGGGGTTGAAGCTCTCCACCACGCGTCCTTCGGCATCCCATTCGAGAGGGAAGCTGCGGGGTTCGTATTCCCACCGGATTCCGTAAAAATCCAGGAGGCGAGCGAATTCTTGTTCACTGGCGTGGGCGAAGCGAGGGGGCGACGGTGCCTCGTCCTGGGTTTTGCGGATCTCCACCGGGGTCGCGGTCACCTCCCTTCGCCCATCAGCTCCCGAACTTCTCGCTGTCGTCAGGGCCGGGGCGAGCCTGCGCGCATTTGTGTCATAGTATAGTCAAAAGCCCCGTTGACATTCAAGCAGAGGAGTCATTCGGGCCTCGCAGAAAGGGTGGGGGAAGGAGATCCCCTCCATGCCAGAGAGCACCAGCGACGCGGACCTTGAGCGGTTTGTCGCTCAACTGCGCAGCCACGACGTTACTGTGCGCAGCGATGCCGCCCACCACCTGGGCAAGCTGGGCGACGAGCGCGCGGTTCCTGCTCTCGCTGAGGCCCTGACCGATACGGACGAGTATGTCCGCAAGAGCGCGGTCTCCGCGCTGCGCCGCATCGGCGGGACGTCGACCATGGAAGCCCTGCGGGCGGCGCTGGGCGACCGGTCGGAGCAGGTTGTCCTCCAGGCGGTGAACGGGCTGCGCGACATGCGCGACAAAGGCGCCGTCGAACCGCTGATCCGGGTGCTGGCGAGGCGCGAACGTTCGCTGCAGCTGGCATCGACCGAAGCGCTCGTCCGCATCGGCAGCGACGCGGTGCCCGCCCTGCTGGAAGCGTTCAAGGACCGCACCCTCCGCCGGAAGATCGGCAACCAGGTGTGGAAGATTCTCGTCGACATGGAGAGCAAGGCGATCGACCCGCTGCTCGCGGTCATGTCCGACGAGAACCAGTACATCCGGCTGACCGCGATCTCGGTCCTGGGACGCATCGGCGATACACGGGTGGCGCTCCCGCTGATCGCCCTGTTCCTCGATGATGCGCGAATGCAGGAAGCCGTCGTGACTACGTTCGGCCGCCTGGAAGAGCGCGGCGTGCTCGAGTTTCCTTCCGGGACCACGGTCGATCGAGAGATTGCGCTGCCGAAGGAAATCATCGAGGGTCTGACGGGCCGCGGCCGTGCGGCGGTCACCACGCAGCTGGCCGAGGCCCTGGAGAATCCCAGTCCCAAGGTGCGGCGCTTTGCGCTGAAGGCGATGTATGCACTGCTGGGGGAGGGGGCGCTGGACACGCTGGTCCGGACCCTCGAGGACGAGGATATCGATGTCAAGCGGCTGGCGATCAAGATGATGGGCAAGCTGCGCGACAAGCGGGTCGTCGAACCGCTGGTCCGGATGATTCTCAGCAACGGCGAACAGGTGGAAGAAGCGGCCTGGAATACGCTGAAAGTCCTCACCGAGCTGCGCGAGTACGAGGAACTGCGCGCCAAGGTTGCCAAGGAGCGGGCGGGCGGGCGTCCGGTCGTGCGCAAGTACACCCGGACGAAAGACGTCTCGCCCGACTGGTGGCGCGAACAGGACTGACCCCGCGGTCGTAGGCGTGGCAGATGAGCTACGTCGTCGTGTTCGTGACAGCGTCGTCCGAAGCGGAAGCTGCGAAGATCGGCCGGGCCGTTGTCGATGAGCGCCTGGCGGCGTGCGCGAACGTGCTCGGGGGCGTGGCGTCGCGTTACTGGTGGAAGGGTCAGATCGAAGCCGCCTCGGAAGCGCTGCTGATTCTGAAGACCCGGCAGGAACTCGTCGAGACCGTGACCGCCCGGGTACGCGCGCTGCACTCGTACACGGTGCCCGAAGTCATCGCGATTCCCATCGTGGGCGGGAATCCTGACTACCTGCGCTGGATCGATGAATCTACCCGATCTCCCCAGTCGTCCTGATCCAACGCTGATGACGCGTGAGAGTGAGGAGATCGGCTAGATTGGGGAGATTGGGGAGATTCTCATGCGGGTATTGCTGACAAACGATGACGGCATAGGGTCTCCCGGTCTCCATGCCTTGGCGCGGGCATTCGAGCCGGAGGCGGAGGTCTTTGTCGTCGCGCCGGAGCATGAGCGCAGTGCCACCGGCCACGCCATCACTCTGCACAAACCCCTGCGGGCCGTGCCGTCGTCGATCCCGGGCTCGTCGGTGCGTGCCTGGGCCACCAACGGGACTCCGGCCGACTGTGTCGCGATGGGAGCGCTGTCGCTGCTGGCGGAGCGGCCCGATATCGTCGTGTCCGGGATCAATGTCGGCCCCAACATGGGTCGTGATCTTACGTACTCGGGGACTGTGTCCGGGGCGATGGAGGCTGCGATCATCGGGGTGCCGGGCATTGCGGTGTCGGTCGGCGCGTTCCGCAACCCACGGTTCGACGTTGCCGGGCGATTTGCGGTGTACCTGGCGAAGATGATCGTCGCGCGGGGCCTACCCGCCGACACGCTGCTGAATGTCAACGTCCCCAATCTGCCCGCGGCCGAAATCGAAGGCGTGGAGATCACCCGGCAGGGCGACAAACGGTACATCAGCCGCCTGGAGGAACGGACCGATCCACGCGGCCGTCCATACTACTGGCTGACCGGGGAGCCCGGCATCCGAGGCGACCTCGAGGGCACCGATACGTGGGCGCTCGCGCACAGGCGGATTTCCGTGACGCCCATTGGCCTGGACATGACGAGCCCGCCGGCGGTCACCGCGTTGCGGTCGTGGGGACTGGAGGTGGCCAAGGAGGAAAGGCCCGCGCGGCCGTAGAACCGCGCTCTGAAGCAGTCGCCGCCGCGGCGGACGCAGCATCAGTCGCACCTTTCGTCCCGTTCCAATTCGCCAGGTAGTTCTGGCGAGCCCGGCAAGATGACGGGCGAATTGGAACGGGATTCGTCGGAGCAGCGGATGGTCTTCTTGCAGGATGTCTTCAAGTCATATGCCAACGGCGTCGGCGCGCTGCGCGGCGTCACTCTCCGGGTTGAGCCCGGAGAGTTTGTGTTTATCGTCGGCCCGACCGGGACCGGGAAGTCCACCCTCCTGAAACTCCTCTACCGGGACGAAGTCGCGACCCGCGGCCGCGTGTACGTCCACGGCCGCGAGGTGAGCCGGCTGTCCCGCGACGACGTCGCCCTGTTGCGCCGCCAGCTGGGAGTCGTGTTCCAGGACTTCAAACTCCTGCCGCAGCGCACGGCCCTGGAGAACGTGGAGTTCGCGCTGCGCGTGATCGGCACCCCGGCCCGGGAGATCCGGCCCCGTGCGCTCCGAGCGCTGGAGCTGGTCGGGCTGCTCGACCGGGCCCAGGCGTTTCCCGCCCAACTCAGCGGCGGCGAACAGCAGCGCGTCAGCATCGCGCGCGCGATCGTGAATGAACCACCGCTCCTGCTGGCCGATGAACCAACCGGTAATCTCGATCCGGACTCCTCGTGGGAAATCATCCAGCTGTTGTCCCGCATCAATCTGCGGGGCACGACCGTCATCATGACGACCCACAACAAGATGATCGTGGACATCCTTCGCCGCCGCGTCGTGCAGCTGACGGAGGGCGTGATCGTCCGCGATCAGCGGCGCGGGCTCTATGCGGTTGAAGCCTAGCCGGCTCCGCGCCCTCGACGGCCCCCGGCGGGCGGCGGCCGCGGTCGCCTATTTCACCGCCGAAGCGATTGCCGGCGTCCGCCGCAACGGACTGATGAGCGTCGCGGCGGTCACGACGGTCATGGTGGTGCTGCTCGCCGTCGGCGCAAGCATCGTGCTGGGCGCGAACCTCGCCCACATCGCCGGGGCGTTGGAAGCGGACATTCAGATCGTGGCCTTCCTGCGCGAGGACCTTCCCGCTAATGCAGCGGGGGTGGTGCAGAAAGCGGTGGAAGCCACAGACGGCGTTGCGGCGGTACGCTTCGTGTCCCGCGCCGAGGCGCTGACCCGTCTGCGCCAGCAGCTGGGCGGCGGAGCGGGACTGTCCAGCCTGGACAGCAACCCCCTGCCCGATTCATTGGAGATCCAGGTGACCACTCCACGGGATGCGGGCACCGTCGCCGCCGCGCTCCGCCGCGTGCCGGGGATCGAGGACGTCACGTACGGGGCGCATGTCGTCGACCGTCTGCTCGCCCTCACCCGCGGGGTCCGGATCCTCACCGCACTCGCCGGATCCCTGCTGGGGGCCGTCGCCGTGGTCGTCGTCGTCAACACGATCCGGCTGACCGTCATTGCGCGCCGTCAGGAAATCGAGATCATGGGCCTCGTCGGGGCCACGCGGTGGTTCATCCGGTGGCCGTTCCTCATCGAAGGAATGCTCCAGGGGCTGCTGGCCGCCGGCGCGTCCGCGGCGGTGCTGGCCGTCGGCTATGCGGCGACGGCGGCGCGGCTGAGCGCCAATCTTCCCTTCTTGCCCATGCTCCCACCGCAGCACCTCGTCGATACACTCGCCGTGATCCTCTTGCTGCTCGGCATCGGTGTGGGCGCCGCCGGCAGTGCCATCGCCGTGCGCCGGTTTCTGACGGCATAGATCATGCTGTGCCGCGGCGTGCGACGGATCCGAGTGCGGCGTGCTGCCCAGGGCGTGCTCGTCGCGTTCCTGATCGCGGCGGTGTCGGCACCGTCGGCGCAGGCCGGATGGCTGACCCAAAAGCAGCAGCAGCTTCAACAGATCCTGTCCCAACTCACACAGCACCGGCGCCGGCTGGATCAGGTCAAGCGGCAGGAACGCACCGTGCTGGGGGAGCTCGAGGACATCGACCGGACCCTGGAACAGGCCGAGCACCGTCTGTCCGACCTGCACTCCAACCTCCGCGCGTCCCAGATCCGGGCCACTTCGCTGCGCACCCAGCTGGACGCCGCCCGCCGGCAGCGGGTTCTGCAGCAGGCGCGAATGGCCCGGCGGGTGCGTGACATCTACAAATACGGGCGGGCAGGCTATCTCGACGTCCTGCTGGACGCCGCGGACTTCGGAGAATTCGTTGCCCGCTGGCAGTTCGTCTCCCGCATGGTGGCTGCCGACACCCGGCTGCTCGACGCGTACGCGGTGGAGGCCGAACGCTTCGAGCGGCTCCACGGGGCACTGACGGCGGAACAGACGCGACTGGGTTCGTTCATCCGGCAGGTCGACGGCCGCCGCCGGGAGATCGCCGGCCAGGAGCAGGCGAAGCGGGCCCTCCTGCAGCGTCTGCAGGCGGAACGGACGGCCTATGAGCGCATGGTGCGGGAACTGGAGAAGAATTCGCGTGAGATCGAAGCGCTCGTCCGCCGTTCCCAGGGGGCTCGACCGGTTCCCATGCCGGGCCGCCGGCTCGGCCAGTTCCTCATGCCGGCCCGCGGCGTGCTGACGTCCGGATTCGGGTACCGCACGCATCCCATCTTCCGCATACGCCGGATGCACACGGGCATCGACATTGCCGCGTCGCGCGGCGCTCCCGTCGTGGCCGCCGCCGACGGCGTGGTGCTGTATGCGGGATGGTTCGGAGGTTACGGGAAGATCGTCCTGCTCGACCACGGCGGCGGGATCTCGACGCTGTACGGACATCTGTCGGCCACGCTGGTCCGCGCGGGCCAGCGCGTGAAGCGCGGTCAAAAGATCGGCCTCGTCGGCAGCACCGGGTACAGCACCGGTCCCCACGTCCACTTCGAGGTCCGCATCAACGGGCGCCCGGTCGATCCCCGCCGCCGCTAACCCTTCGACTCGCTGCGCTCGCTCTGGGTACCATTCGACTCACGGTGGCCGCAGGCCATGAGCGAGCTCGCTGAAAAGCGAGCGAGTCGAATGGTACAATTCAGGCAATTCCCATCTGATTGGGGTGCACAATGATTCGTCGCAATCGGCTCATCGCGGCGTCATTGGTCGCCGCCCTCGTTTCGGCCGCGTTTTTCGTCGGCTACGCGTA
>DATDQT010000067.1:0-3678 GCA_035292085.1 bacterium | reverse complement strand
GCCCCCTGCCAGCCGGCATCGTCCATGTAGACGACGGCGATCGAGGCCACTCGAGTGGGCGGCACCCAGAGGAAGATCACGGCCGAGACGGTGGTCATCGCGTTGACGAACATGTAGACGGCGATATCCAGAATCGCCGGCAGGCAGACCGGTACCGTCACCTTCCCGAACGTGCGGTAGAAGGGCGCGCGCAGCGAGGCGGAGACCGCCTCGAACTCGCTGTCCAGTTGCTTCAGCGCCGTTGTGGCCGTCAGGTGGCCCACGGTGTAGAAGTGCGCGATCGTATTGAGCACCAGGATCGCCATCGTGCCGTAGAGGAAGCCGAGCGGGTTGGCCGGGTGGTTGAAAAAGAAGATGTAGCTGATGCCCAGGACTAATCCCGGCACGGCCAGCGGGAGCATGGCGAACAACTGGACGACGGCGCGGACCGCCTGCAGCCCCCGGGTCTTCTCCTGCAGGTAAGCCCCGGTGAAGATGAGCGCCGTGCCGATGACCGCGGTCCACCCCGCCAGCCGCAGCGAGTTCCAGTACGGCAGCCAGCCGGCCGTTTCGAAGTTTCCGAAGTTGTAATTCCGCAGGCTCAGCGCGAGGTTATACGGCCAGAACTTGATCAGGGAGGCGAAGGCGGCCGTCGCCAGGATGCCGACGATGGGGATCGCGACGAGCGCGCAGAGGCCGAGGAAGGCCCCATCGCCGAGCGGCTGCGGTTTAGGTACGAGCGGGACGGCCTGCGCCGTGAGCTGGGCCATCTGTTTCCGCCGGACGAACCGCTCGGCGGCAAAGGACAGGACGGCCGGGGCCAGCAGCATCATCGCCACGACCGCGCCGATCTGAAAATTCTGCTGCCCCACAACCTGTTTGTAGACGTCGGTGGCCAGGACGTTGAAGCGCCCCCCGATCACTTTGGGCGCCCCGAAGTCGGTGACGACCAGGGTGAAGACGACCAGGGCGGCGCTGAGGATGCCGTAGCGAGCTCCGGGGAGGGTGACGGTGAGGAAGATCCGCCGCGGCGAGGCGCCCAGCGCGGCCGCGGACTCGTAGAGCCGGGCGTCCGCCGTCGTCAGCGCCGTTACCAGGATCAACAGCGCGTGCGGGAAGGTGTAGAAGGCCTCGGCGATGACGATCCCCAGCGGACCATAGATGGACTGGCCAAACAGCAGGCCCCGCAGCAACCCCTGGTTGCCGAACAGGTAGATGAGGGCAATCGCGGGAAGCAGGGACGGAGCCAGTATGGGGATCTGCGCGAGCGCGTTGAACAGCCCCTTGGCCTTCATGGCAGTGCGCGTCAGCGCATAGGCATACGCGAAGGCGGCGGGCAGGACGACGGCGGTGGCGATGGCCGCCACCACGATGCTGTTCCAGAAGGACGAGAAGAGGGCGGGATTGGAGAAGTAGGTGGCGTAGTTGGCCAGCCCGACGAACACGCCGTCCCGGTTCTGAAAGCTCTTGGAGAGCAGCGCCCAGAGCGGCAACGCGACGGCGACCAGCAGCCACAGGGCGAGGGCCACGACGGCCATGCGCGCGATCCACTCGTCGCGCGCCAGCTTGCGCCGGGCTGGGACGACGGCAACCGCAGTGGCCACGGCTCAATCCCTCGCGAAAACGCGGATGCGGTCGGCCGGCAGTGACACGGTGATCAGCCGGCCGGGGGCCAGGTCCAGCTCGCGCTGTAGATGGATCGGGATGTCCGCCCGCAGCTCCGCCGCGTTCGCCGCCGCCGGGCGCAGGGTGGCGCGGTAGAACGAGCCGAGGAAGTCGAGGGCGGCGATCTCCACCGGCATGGCGTTCACCGCGGACGCGCCGTGTGCCCGGACGTCCACGTCCTCCGGTCGGAAACAGATCCGCACCGGGCCCGCCCCGGGCAACCCGTCGGTGGGACCGCACGCCAGTTCCGCGCCGGCCACGCGCACACGGTTCGGCGCCACGAGCATGCCGTCGAGGAAGTTCATCTCGCCGACGAAGTCGGCCACGAAGGGGCTCAGGGGGTGCAGGTAGATCTCCATCGGCGTGCCGATCTGCTCGATGATGCCCTGGTTCATTACCACGATCCGATCCGCCATGGTCAGCGCCTCCTCCTGGTCATGCGTGACCAGAATCGTCGTCACGCGCAGGCGGCGCTGCAGGCTGCGCACCTCGTGGCGCAGGCGAACGCGCAGGCGCGCGTCCAGGGCGGACAGTGGTTCGTCCAGCAGCAGCAGGCTGGGGGAAGGGGCCAGGGCGCGGGCCAGGGAGACCCGCTGCTGCTGACCGCCGGAGAGCTGCGCCGGGTATTTGCGCGCCGCTTCTGGCATACCGATCAGGGTAAGCAGTTCGCCCACGCGCGCCCTGATCTGCTGCCGCTTCATCCTGCGGCTGTGCAGACCGTAGCCGATGTTGTCGAAGACGGTCAGATTGGGGAAGAGGGCGTAGGACTGAAAGACGATGCCGAAGTCGCGCTCGGCGGGCGGCAGGCCGGAGATATCGCGCTCCTCCCGCAGGATCCGCCCCTGCGTCTGCGTCTCCAGGCCCATGATGATGCGCAGCAGCGTCGTCTTGCCGCAACCCGACGGCCCCAGCAGGCAGACGAACTCCCCCGGGTGCACGTCAAACGACACGTCCGCCAGAGCGGTGAAGGAGCCAAACTGCTTCCAGATGCGCTCCGCCTGGAGGAAGGGCGCGCCGCTCATGGGAAATGCGCCAGCCCCCGTTCCCGGTGAGCGAACGGGGGCCGGCGGCTCCGTCTCAAGATCTCCGGGCGCCGGTTAACGCGGCGCCGACTTCCCGTCGTAGCGCCTGGACCACTCCTGCAGGATGCGCTCCCGGTTCTTCGCCATCCAGAGCAAGTCGTTCTTCACCATCTGCTTCTCGGCGTTCGGCGGATAGAAGGGGGGCACATTGGTCAGGCCCGGGTAGGCCACGATCGAATACCACGAGTTGTACAGTTCGTTCGCCTTCTTGGTCACGGTCCAATCGGCGAGGCGCTGGGCCGCGGCCAGGTTGCGCGTCCCCCGCATGATGCCGGTGGCCTCCATATCCCAACCGGCACCCTCCTTGGGAATGATCACCTCGATCGGCGCACCCTGGCTCTTCAGTAGCGCGCCGCGCGCGTCGAACCCGATCCCCATGGCGTACTCACCCTGGGCCGCCCGGACGCACGGCGCGGTGCCGGAGTGGAGGTAGACCCCGATGTTCTCATGCAGCTTGTCCATGTACGCCCAGCCCTTTTCCTCACCGAGGAGCTGGAGCCACGCCGCGATGGTGAGGTACCCGGTGCCGGATGACGCCGGGTTGGGCATCACGATCCGCCCCTTGTATGCCGGGTTCAGGAGGTCCTGCCAGGTGAACGGGGCACGCAGCCCGCGCCGCTTCGCCTCGACGGTGTTGTAGCAGATTACCGACAACCAGGCATCCATCCCCGTCCAGGTCATGGGGCTCTTGGTGTCGCGAAAGGCGGGCTTCAGCTCGGTTGCGCCTCTCGGCGTGTACGGCTGGAGCATGTTCTGATCGTCGAAGACCAGCATGCTGGTGACGCCCAGCCCCCAGATGATGTCCGCCCGCGGGTTTTGCCTCTCGGCCAGGATGCGGGCGGTGATGATCCCCGTCGAATCACGCACCCAGTCGATGATGACCCCGGGGTTGTCCGCTTCGAAGGCCGCCTTGTACGGCCCCAGTTGATCGTTTTCGAGCGCGGTGTACACG
>DATDQT010000066.1:0-2191 GCA_035292085.1 bacterium | reverse complement strand
TAGTTCTCCCCCGTGCCGCGAATATTGGAGCCCGTTCCTCGGGAGAAGTATCTGCCGTTCACTTCCATTCCCATGAACTCGGCCGTGCGCTGAGACTTGTCCCGCGGAGGATGGGCGATGATCTTGACCCGGTTCCCGACTTTGAGAATCTGCGGCGAGATTCCGGCCGCCACCATCGAGGCGGCCCCGGAGCCCTCAAACCCCCAGCTCTCCTTGGTGCCGTTGGGACCCGGCACCTCGAGGGTGACCCACATGTGTGGATTCCTCCACTGGACGTCCTTGACGACCCCCTCCACGGAAATCAACTCATTCACGTTGAACATCGCCCGCGAATGATGAGCCGACAGCGGCGCCGTCATCGGCACGAATCCCAGAAGCACCGTCAGGATGCCGACTGCCTTCCACGCCATACATGCCTCCCTCACAAACTGCGGCTGCGACTCGCCATCGGAGTGATGAATTCACGATCCGAGGCGCGCGAGATAGGTCGCCGGGCCATCCTCCGGCCGGCACAACGCCTCCTCGATTCTGTCGACCGCCTGACGCTTCAAGATGACCGCCGGGGTCTCCCAGGGCATCGTCAGCGCTTTCGGATCTTCGACACTCGCCTGATACTCGAGCGTGTCGGCATCGATGCGACGCCACCGCTCGACGACGTGCATCGCGTCAGAGGTCAACCACACGCCTGTGCTCGCGTTCGTCGGCCTATCCTGGGCACTCGCCAGCCATCCTTCTCCGTTGAACGAAATCACGTCGACCACGAGC
Organism: bacterium; assembly: GCA_035292085.1. Classification (GTDB taxonomy): domain Bacteria; phylum Sysuimicrobiota; class Sysuimicrobiia; order Sysuimicrobiales; family Kaftiobacteriaceae; genus DASXUC01. The sequence continues at coordinate 1,426 of DATDQT010000066.1, read as the reverse complement.
GTGTCGCCTTCCCACCGCGCCGTCGAGTCGCCCAGGTAGTTGGGAAACAGGTACTGCTCCGAGGTGTGGGGCCGCCCGGTCGTCGGAATGATCCGGAAGGCCGGGTACGCCTCGGTGAAGACGAACGCGAATCCCGGGCTCTGAATAATCTGCACCGGGTGACCCGGCATCGCGGCGCGAGGAAAGGCGGGAGGAGCGCACCGCATGATGGGGTCGTCCTTTGCCGAAAGCTCCTTCATCCGTACGCGCGCCTCGGGCTTGTACAGCGCCTCGAGCATCGTCAGATTGAACGTGTCACGTCCGGAGCCGGCGCCCAGGGGGTCGCCCTTCCAGACACCAGTCAGGTTTGGTTCTCCCCATGCGGTACGCGCGGCAAACGAACCGGCCGCCGCGCCCTCGCCTGCTCCGTTCTCGTTGACTGCCATGCGCACCCCGACCAACAGGGCGGCGACGGCGACCGCGCCAACGACAACCGTCATCGCACGTCTGCTCATCGGACACCTCCCCGCGACGCGTGTTCACCGGCGGCCTTCACCTGGCGCTCGCCGCCTTTTTTGCAGCTTCCGAGGCAGCAAATTCCCGGTGCCGCGCGTCCAACTCGGGATCCAGGAAGCAGAGGGATTCCTGGACCGTGTCGTACGGCATGATGCCCCGGCGGCCTGCCGGCCCGGTCCATGGAGCCGTGAGCATTCTGGGGTCTTCAACGACGACCCGGTATTCGAAGATCTGCGCGTCCGGCCGGCTCCAGCGCTCGACGATGCGCAGCGCGTCGGACGAGGTTTGCGGCAGCCGGTTCGGCGGCTGGGCACCGCCGAGCCAAGGCTTGCCGTTGAAGTTCGTCACCTCGACAACCAGCGTGTCGCCCTCCCAATGACCGACCGACGAGCCTTGAAAGGACGGCTTGCGCGACGCGCTCGGTTGACGTCCGTTCTCGCCAACGATTGGGATGATCCGGAAGTAGCTGCCGCCCTCGTTGAGCAACAGGAGGTATCCCGGGGCTGACACCAGTTGGACGGTTCCGCCCATCGAGCCGTTGACGGGGGACGGCGGCCAGCAGTGATAGTTCGGGGTATCAATGCCACGCCAATCGATCAGGCCTCGTGCGGCACCGCCGCCCTCTCTGTATTCCCGTGCCTCCGGCCGGTACAGCGACTCGAGCGGCACCGGGGGCGGAGTGATGGTCGCATCGGGCCAATAGACGCCGGAAAAGTCCGGCTTCCCATCCCACGACGTACGTGGCACCGGGTATTTCACTGGGTCAGGTTCATAGGCAACGACGCGCGCTGTCGCCTCGGCGCGACTCTCTACACCGGGAGGGAGAATCTCTTCAATCCGCTCGGTCCAGTCCGCGCCCGGTGCCGCCGCCTGTGGCGGCGTATACGGCCGCACTTGCGCCGATGCGCGGGACGCGCCGATGGCCACGAAC
>DATDQT010000065.1:0-4573 GCA_035292085.1 bacterium | reverse complement strand
GTGACCGGGACGCTGTGGAGCGGGGAGATTCGCAAGGGCACCGAACTCGAACTACTTCCGCAAGGCCGCCTCGTCCGGGTGCGGGGTCTGCAGTCCCACGGCATCGACATGGAGGCGGCGGTCGCCGGCTCACGGGTCGCGGTGAACGTCGCCGGCGTTGAGAAGACCGAGGTCGCCCGCGGGAACGCACTGGTCACTCCGGGAGCGTTTCGTCCAACCGATCTCATCGACGCCCGCGTCAGTCTGCTGCCGGATGCACAGCCGCTGGCCCACCTCACGCGTGTGCGGATGTATGTGGGGTCCGATGAAGTCTTCGGCAGAGTCGCGCTCCTGGATAGGCCAAAACTGGCGCCGGGGGACACCGCGGCCGCTCAGATCCGCCTGGAGCGCGCGACGGTGGCTGGCGGCGGCGATCCGTTTGTCCTGCGCCTGTACTCCCCGATGCGCACCATCGGCGGCGGCGTCGTGATCGCCCCCCATCCCGCAAAGCGCCGACGCGGCAGAGAGAGCGCGGCAGCGATTGAGCAGGCGGCGGCCGCCTCCCCGGAGCACAGGCTGGAGGATCTGCTCCGAGCGGCGGGCGCGTCCGGCATCACATCGGCGGAAATCGTCCGGCAGACCGGGCTCACCCAGACGCAGGTCGGGACCGCCGTACAAGCGTTGGCCACTGCCAGCCGCCTGCAGTCAGTGCGCGGCCGATTCTACCATCAGGAAACGGCCGACCGCCTGGCAGAGCACATGACCCGAGCCATCGAGGAGTATCATCGAGCCCAACCCTGGCGGATCGGCATGTCGCGAGATGACCTGAAGACGAAGGTCTTCAGTACGGGGGACGACCGGTTCTACGCGAACGTCCTCGATGGGCTGGGTGCGCGTGGTGCGATCGCGCTACGCGGCGGATTTGTCGGACGGAGCGGGTTTCAGCCGATCTGGTCGGAATCCGAACGGCGCACACGCGACGCGATCGCCGCGGCCTTGGCGGCTGGCGGCGCCTCGCCGCCAGCCCGGGAGAGTTTGGAGCGGCTGTCACCCGATACCAAGTCGTTTGCGCGCGCGTTTCAGACGTTGCTCGATGACGGTACCGTGGTCGAAGCGGCCCCCGGCGTGTACTTCCACCAGGACGCGATTGCCGCCATCAAGCAAACGGTGATCTCTCGCGTGGCGGCGCATGGATCGATCACCGTGGCCGCGCTGCGGGATACCCTGAAGACGAGCCGGAAGTTCGCGTTGACCGTCTTGGAGTACTTCGATACGATTAAATTCACCAGGCGGGTCGGGGATACGCGTGTCCTTGTGAAGAAAGAGAGCCCGTGATGCGGCGCGGAGGGCAATGGGGGCTGGTGTCCCTTCCGGTCTTCAAAACCGGCGGGAGGCCTAATCGGTCTCCGGTGCGTTCGATTCGCACGGCCCTCCGCCAGTCGACGCGCCTATGAAGTAGCGGCAATGTGGACGAGGTTGCGCCCGCTCTCCTTAGCCGCATAGAGCGCCTCGTCGGCGCGCCGGACCAGCGACTCGAAATCCTTGCCGTCATCCGGGCACGAGGCGACGCCGATCGAGACGGTCAGGTTTCCCCGCGGCATGATCTGCTCGTCCTTGAACGGGTGGTCCTCGACGGCTCTCCGCAAACGCTCCAGCACGATCAGCGCCGTCTGCTTGGCGAATCCGGGCATGACGAGGGCAAACTCCTCTCCGCCGTAGCGGGCGAGGAGATCGCTGCTGCGAATCTGCCGCTGCATGACGTTAGCGAGTTCTTTGAGAATGAGATCCCCGGCGACGTGTCCGAAGCGATCGTTGTAGGCTTTGAAGAAGTCGAGATCGATGATCGCCAGGGTGGTCTGCCCCCCGTAGCGCTGAATCCGGCTGACTTCGATCCGCAGGAAGTACTCGAACTGCCGCCGGTTGAACAGCCCCGTGAGGGGATCGGTGATCGCCTGCTCGTGCAGTTCGCGCCGCAGGGTCCGGTTCTCGTCGCGCTGACGCTGGAGGCGCTCGTAGATCACACCGATGTACAGGTTGACGGCCAGAAACACAAACGCGACGAGCATCTCAAACGGGACGAACATCTCCAGGCCCTCGGCCCGGCGCAGCGCCAGCGCCGCCAGATATCCCACGGTCATCACCACACTCAGGGCGGCCACACCGCTGAATCCGATCAAGCCGGCAACAAATCCCAGCGAGGCGAACCACCCCATCAGGAGCATCATGCGGGCGGGCGGAACGAAGTAGATGTACGCGCTGAGCACCAGCGCGTTGGCCAGCATCGGCACGTACACGTAGTGAGGGTCCCAGCCGAGACGGACGTCAAGACCCAGCGTCGTGGCCGCCCACAGGACGGCCTGCACGATCAGCGTGCCGCCGATGAGCACCATCCAGTGCGCGAGGGGGAGGGGTTGGGACATGTACAGTGAGAGCAGGTAGATGATCACCAGAGCCAGCACGTATCCGGCCGACGCCAGCAGCACGCCCCGCTGCTTCTCGCGGCGCGCATCAGACGTCAAGGCCGGGGCGCCGGGGCGAGTCGGTGCGGATCCCGGTGGCTGAAGGTGGTCGGGGGCCGGCATCCCCTCACGGTTTCACCTCCGGGTATAGGGAACCTTCCGGCGGCGACGAATGGGACTCTGTGCGTGCCGATCTCACACCCATGCTCCGCCAGTACCACGAACTGAAGGCCCGCTACCCCGGTGCGCTCCTGCTGTTCCGCCTCGGCGATTTCTACGAGCTGTTCTACGAGGACGCCCGCCTGGCCGCCGGTATCCTGGACATTACGCTGACCTCGCGCGAAGTGGGCAAAGGCACCCGTATCCCGATGTGCGGCGTGCCCCACCATGCCCTCGACGCCTACCTCTCCCGGCTGATCGACCGCGGATACCGCGTGGCGATCTGTGAGCAACTGGAAGATCCCCGGCTGGCTAAAGGCCTGGTCAAGCGGGATGTCGTTCGTGTCGTCACCCCCGGCACGGTGATCGAGGCCGCGGCACTGCCGCGCGGCGCCAACCAGTATCTGGCCGCGGTGCTGCCCGGGGACGCCCGGTGGGGCCTGGCAGTCTGCGACCTGTCGACGGGAGAATTTCAGATTACGGAGGTCTCCGGGGACACCGCTGCAGCACGCGCCGCGGAAGAACTGGCGCGGATGGACCCGCGCGAAGTCCTCGTTCCCGCCGACTCCCGCGAAAGACTGGTGAGCCTCGTCCGTCCGGGAATCACGCTGACCGATCTGGAACGATGGCGGTTCGATCTCAGCCTGGCCCGCCAGGGGCTGCTGGCGCACTTCGGCGTCGCCACGCTGGACGGTTTCGGCGCCGAAGGACTCACCGCCGCCGTCGCGGCGGCCGGAGCGCTGCTGCAGTACCTGAAAGACACGCAGTTGAGCCCGCTCACCCATATCCAACGGATGGTGACCTACACCCTCGACGATGGACTGATTCTCGACGAGCGGACGCGGCGGAACCTCGAAGTGACCCGCAGTCTGGCCGACGGCGGCGTCGCCGGCAGCCTGCTGAGCGTGCTCGATGAGACGGTCACCTCCATGGGTGCCCGGAAGCTGCGCCAGTGGCTGCTCCAGCCGCTGGCCCGGCGCGAGCCACTGGTCCACCGCCTCGATGCGGTCGAGCACTTTGTGCAGCATCCACAGCTGCGCGAGTCTGTCCGCCGGGGGCTGAAAGGTATGGCCGATCTCGAGCGGCTCGTCGGCCGGGCCGGACACGGTTCGGCGGCGCCGCGGGATCTGGTCGCGCTGGCCGCGGCCGTGCGCCGGCTCCCCGCGTTGGCGGAGTCCCTCCGCGATGTCACCGTGCCGCTGCTGTACGAGCTGATCGGAGCCATCGGCACGCACGACGACGTCGCCGCGCTGATCGAGCGCGCGATCGTGGATGATCCGCCCGCTACGCTGGAAGACGGCGGGGTCATCCGGGACGGTTTTCATGAAGAACTCGACGCCCTGCGCCGCGCCGCCCGGACCGGCAAGACCTGGATCGCCGACCTCGAGGCCGCGGAGCGGCACCGGACCGGCATCCGGTCCTTGAAGATCGGGTTCAACAAGGTCTTCGGCTACTACATCGAGGTCAGCAACGCCAACCTGGCCGCCGTTCCGTCCGAGTACGTCCGCAAGCAGACACTCACCACTGCGGAACGCTTCATTACACCTGACATGAAAGAGCAGGAAGCCGCCATCCTAGGCGCGGAGGAGCGCAGCACGGCCCTGGAGGGTGAGCTGTATCGCTCGGTGCGAGACACGGTCGCGCAGGCGGCCGGGCCCCTCCTCCAGACCGCGCGGGCGGTCGCCGAACTCGATGCCCTTGCCGCGCTGGCCGAAGTCGCCGCGGTCTCGCACTACGTCCGTCCAAGCATCGTCGATGACCCCGTGCTCGAGATCCGCGGGGGCCGCCATCCGGTCGTCGAACGCACGCTCCCCGAGCGGTTCGTGCCCAACGATCTCCACCTGTCTGCGGCCGATCGCGCGATTGTGCTGGTGACCGGGCCCAACATGGCCGGCAAGTCGACGTACCTGCGCCAGGCCGCGCTCATCGTGCTGATGGCGCAGGTCGGATCGTTTGTCCCCGCCGACACCGCCACG
>DATDQT010000064.1:0-18408 GCA_035292085.1 bacterium | reverse complement strand
ACGACCGCCGGGGAGGGCACAGGGTCCCCTTCTTCGAGGGCACTGGGACCGGGGATGTCAAACCCGGCCGGCCGGGGAAATGGGGCATCGCGCGTGGTACGGGGATCGGGGCCGAAGACGCCCGCGTACATCAGCCCGGCGGCGGCAATTACGGCAGTCAGCCAGCCGAGGGCTCGGCGCATCTCAGCGTCCCGGAGCCGCCAGGGAGCGCGACCGGAGCGCGGGAACGAGCCGCTCGATGAGGGCAAACCCGCCGAAGAGCACCGCGCAGTAGAACAGATCGCCGAGCAGCGTGTTCCGGAAGAACGGCAGGCCGGCCAGATACGCGGCCCACAGCCCGGCCGCCGTCTTCGGATAGAACGGTGTCGTGGCCCACACTCCGAAATTGGTCACCACGAAGAACAGGATCGAACTCGCCGCGGCGGCACCGCCGAGACGCATCACGCTCCCCGACGTCTGTCCGACCCCTCCAGAGCCGCCGCGCAGCCAGCGCCCGATGCCGGTGATCATCAGAAAGCTCCCGTACACAAACGGCATCGTCGTGTGCAGCCCGAGGAAAAGATCGCTGATGAACATCGCCGCGAGCGGCACCGCCACCGCCAGCCGCGTGTCGGCGAACGTCGCGCCGCCGAACAGGGCCATCGCCGCGATCGGCGCGACGTTGGGCGGGTGGGGCAGCAGCCGGCTCGCCGCCGCAAACGCGATGAACAGCGTCACCGCCATCACTCGCATTCTCATGTCAGTCCTCCCAAGGCGCTAGAAACTCTTCCCGAATTGCACGTACAGGGTCCTCCCAGGTGCCGGATATCCGTAGAGGGGCTGGTAGCGTGCGTTGAACACATTGTCGACCCCCACCCGCACCACCCAATCGCCAACGCGCTGCTCGTAGCGCGCCCCCACGGTCATATACGGTCGGAGGGAGATCGTCCGGGCGGGAAAGGTCGACACATCAAGATCCGTGCGATCGGATACATAGTTCGCCAGCAGCGCCAGACTCCTGTACCCATCGATCGTGTAGCGCAGGATGAGGTTCCCCTGCCACGCGGGCAAACGGATGAGCGGCCGGCCGGTGGCGGCATTCACACCGTGGGTCCACGTCAGGTTGGCGCTGATCGCCCACGGGCCGGCCACCCGCCCCACCAGTTCGGCAGAGGCACCCGTGATGCTGGCCATCCCGACATTCCGCGGACTGCACCCGCCGATGATGAGATTGCGCGCGTCTGTGGCGAACGTATTCACCCGGAACAGCAGCGCCGGCCGGATGGTGGCCTCGAGGCCGACGTCGGCCGACCAGGCCGTTTCGGGCTTGAGCGCCGGGTTACTGCATCCCGGGAAGAAGAGCTCCCCAAATGTCGGGCCGCGGAACGTCCGGCCGATCCCTCCGCGCAGCCGCACCGTGGGGGACACGAAGTGGACGAACCCGAGGCGGGGGTTCAGCTGGCCCCCGTAATTGGAGTCCACATCGTAGCGGAGGCCCAGCCCCAGCAGCGTGCGCTCGCGGACGGTGACGTCGTACTGGACATATCCGCCGACCGTGAGCCCCGACGACGCAAATGCCGTGGTTCCAAACGGCGAGGTGGCACGGTAGCTGAACGAGGCCTGCTGGGCGTCAATCCCCCACGTCAGCAGCCCGTTGCGCACCCGCCGGACCTGCTGCCAGTTCGCCCCCGCCGCCATCCCTCGGTTGAAGGCGACAAACCCAAATGCCGGCGACCGGAACGTCACTCCATCGGAGAGGACCCACAGGCGCACCTGGCCCTCGCGGCCGTCCTGCCGGCGTGTCCAGGTCAGACTCGCGACCGCGCGGGAGTCGGCGACCCGGTCGGTCGTGGATGGAAAGATGAGACTGCCGGGGGCGCCTCCTTCCCCCGCCGTGTAGTTCACCTGCACGACGACCTGCTCGGAGTGCGACCGCTGCAGGAGGGCACGGCCGGTTGCCGTCAGACGCCGGGCATCCGCGTTGAGCCGGTCGCCCCGCGTCCACAGATGCTCGGCGCCGGCTCCCGCACTGCCCCACGGAAACCGCCCCCCGATCCGCACCGCGAGCTGCGCGGCGGGGGTGCTGCCGGCCGTCGCCGCGGCGTCGGACTGGGGATCGACACGCATCACCACGTTCACGACGCCGCCGAGCGCCCCGCTGCCGTAGATGGCCGAGTACGGGCCCCGCAGGATCTCCACGCGCTCGACGTCGGCCAGCGCGATCGTGCTGAGATTGACGCCGAACTGCGCGGTGGCATTCAACGGGATCCCGTCGATCAGGATGAGGACCTGCTGGGGGGACGCCCCGCGGATCGACAACTGCTGCAATCCTCCCGGCCCGTAGCCGGCGCTTCGGACGTACAACTCCGCAAAGAACCGGAGCGCATCGGCGAGAGTGACAAAACCGAGCTGCTGAAGCAGGCTGCCGGGGATCACGGTGACGTAGGCCGGTGTCGTGACCACGGACTGCGTCCGGCGGCCCGGCACGATGACCTCGTCACCTTCGAAATCGGGAGGTTCCTGACCGGTCGCGGGAGGACCACCTGCCAGAAGAACACACAGACCCACGATCGTGCAGATCGAGGGCCACACGCGCGCACGCACTGCACCCACCTCCTTTGCCGCGAAGGCATGTGGGATTCGCGGGGGGTGGGCAGGTCTTCTGGCTCCCGGGTCCTTGTACTCTCCGCCTTCCCGCTTCCGTGCCGGAGCAGTGGCAGACGTGGAGAGTGACTACCCGGTTACAGCGGCGCGACCGCGCCGGAGTTTCACCGGACTTCCCTCTTCGCCCCACCTTGCGGTGAGGAACCCACTCCCTCGAGTGGAGGAGTTCCCCTTCGAGACCGGGGCCCCCTTCTCGGGTCTCCCCCCAGTGGGACAGCAACACGCGACACGACGTACGAAGCGGTGATGCTACGGGGACGGCACGCGATAGCGCACCACGAGCGGACCGATCGTGTAGGTATCCCGCGCGGCGAACACGATGACGGTCGCCAGACGCCCGCGCCGCTGCAGGGCCGTGATGGCGGCGCGCTGGTCATCCACATCGACACCGATCGTGGGCGGTGCGGAGATAATGGTAAACGGCGGGGAGAGGACTTTCCCCCGCGCCAGCCGCCCGACTTGATCGGCCAGGCGGAGCAAGGCCAGGCCGAGTTCGTCGCGGTTCTTCCGGCCGTCGAGCTGGGCCTGGGCAAGGACGGTTCCATTCGAGTAGACGAGGCGGTTGTCGAACAGCTGCACGTACACCCGCAGGGGCTCCCCGCGCAGCGTGTTCTGGCTCGAGACCAGCCGGACCACGGTATCCGCATCGCGGACGTCAATCAGTTCGACGATTCTGGCCCAGGTGACATTGGGCGGGGTCAAGACGATCACGTTGCCGTTCCCGTCGGCCCCTGCGCCGTTGTCGGCGGCGAGGTCGGTGGCGCGCTCGACCATCGCGCGCACGCGATTCTGAATCGCCGGCAGCGGCAGGCGGCCGTCGACGACGTCCCGCAGCACTTCGTGGTCATTGAGGTAGATGATCGTGCCCAGGGCCAGCTGCTTGAGGCGGTCCTGCTGCTGCTTGATCTCGGCTTCCAGGCGCTTGGTTTCGGCGAGGACCTCATTCAGCCGGAACAATGCCACCCGGGCCTCCTGCGAGACCAGCAGGACGACGACCAGCGTGGTCGCCGTGATGAGGATGCCGCTGGCGATCGTGACGATCTGCGCGGTGTACCGTGGGCGGAGGCCGAACAGCGACAGCCGGCGGCGGCCGATGCCGCGGCCGATCCGGTTGCCGATGAACGCGATGGCTCCGCTGATGAGCACCAGGACCGGAATCAGGACAATGCCGAGTTCCATGGCAAGCCTATCTTAGCACCGCGGCCCGGGCAGACCGCTGGTACCGCCGGAGGCCGAATAGCAGCACAACGAACGCACCGACCTCGCCGATCGTCAGCTTGCTCGATCCGCGACGGCGATCGACGAACCGGTAGGGGATCTCGACGACCGTACCGGCCGGATGACGGACGAGCAGTTCGAGCAGCAGTTTGTATCCCAGCCCGAAGTAGGCATGACCCATGAGCAGCGCCGTCCGGACGGCGAAGTAGCCGGAGAGCGGATCGCGCACCGGCAGGCGCAGGACGGTGCGCGCCAGCGACGTCGCGGCGAAGCTCAGCAGGCGCCGCGGCCGCGACCAGTCCTCGATCCCGCCGCCGGGGATGTAGCGGGACGCCACCGCGATGTCAGCCCCCGCGTCCACCGCCGCGGCGAGTGCGGGCAGGAGTTCGGGCGGATGCGACAGGTCGGCGTCCATGACGCTGAGGACCCGCCCGTGCGCGACGGCCGCCCCGTCGATGGCGGCCGACGCCAATCCGGATCTGGCCGGACGGTGCAGCACCGCGACCCGCATGGACATCGCTCGAGCCAGCTCTTCCCCCAGCGGCCCGGTCCCATCGGGAGACGCGTCGTCCACGATGACGACTTCCAGGGGGAGGGTCTGGGCCACGGCTTCCAGCCGCGTGAGGAGTGCGGGCAGCGATTCCCGCTCGTTGTACGTGGGAACGATGACGGAGAGGCGGATCAGCGGTCCGCGCTCCACAGCAGCGCCACCCCGGCCACGCCCAGCACCAGGTTCGGCAGCCATGCTGCGGGCACCGGGTTCAATCGGCCGTTCAGTCCCAGGGTGACCGTCACGGAGATCAGGACGTAATACACGATGAGGACCAGCACCGTCAGTCCCAACCCAATCGCCCGCCCGGACCGGTGCGGCCGCATTCCCAGCGGCAGCGCCAGGAGGGCAAACAGGGCGGCGGACGTCGGCAGGGCAAGTTTACTCTGGATCTCGACGAGATAGGGAGCCAGGGGCTGGTCGGTGCGCTGCAGGAGCCGCACGTAGGTCCGCAGTTCGCGGATGGTCATTTCCGAGGGATCCCGCTGCTCGGCGGCTATTTCCCTCGGCGTACGCGAGAGCCGCAGGCGGAGCCGGTCAAACCGGCTCGTGACGGTCGTTTCAACGCGCTCGGCCCCGCCGGCGTCACTGCGGATGTCAAAGGCATGGAGCGTCCCGTCCTCGAAGACCCACTCCCCGCCCTGATAGGACGCCCGTGCCGCCTCGATGACGCGCTTGAGTTTGCCCCCCTCGAACTGGTTCACCACCACGTCTTCCATCGTGCCGTCGGCCACACGGAATCGCCGCACAAAGTACGCCGACTCCACGCCGTCGGCGACGTCGCGAAACAGCAGCCGCTGGACGGTCCGCTGGCTGCGAAACGTCCGGGCCAGGGCCTGCCGGTAGGCCTCCTCGGCCCGCGGCACGACGAACTCGCCGGCGAGAATCGCCGCCGCGCTGATCGCCAGGCCCGCGAGGATCAGCGGTACGGCGATGCGGCGGAGGCTGATGCCACTGGTGCGCATGGCCGTGATCTCCTGCCCGTCGCTGAGGCGGCCGACGGCCAGCAGCACGGCGAGCAGCGTCGCCATGGGCAGGCTGTAGACGATGAAGTACGGCAGGCGATACGCGGCCAGCTGCAGCACGGCAAGTGAGAATCCGCCGTCGCGGCTCAGCCGCGCCAGCAAGAACAGGTGGTTGACCAGCAGAAACGACGTGAAGAACGCCACGCCGAACGCGAACACCCCGCGGAGCTGCTTCCAGATGTAGCGGTCGAGCAGGCCCATGTTCCTACCAGGTCCTCATAAGTTGAACCGCTCTCCCAGAAAGACGCGCCGCACTTCGGGGTCCGCGAGAATCTGCTCCGCCGTGCCGGTCCGCAGCGTCTGCCCTTCGTTGATGATGATGGCCCGGTTGGTAATCGCGAGGGTGTCCCGCACATTGTGGTCGGTAATGACGATGCCCAGGCCCCGATCGCGGAGCTGCCCGATCATGTCCTGGATGTCGGCGACCGACAGCGGGTCGATGCCCGTGAACGGCTCATCGAGCAGGAGGTAATCCGGGGCCATCGCCATCACCCGCGCGATCTCCACGCGGCGGCGCTCACCCCCCGAGAGGCTGATGCCGAGCTGCCGCCGGAGCCGGCGCAAACCAAACTCGTCGAGGAGCGCGTCGAGGACCGATTCGCCGTCCCGGCGCCTGGTGGCCTCGAGGACCATCCGGATGTTCTGCTCGACGGTGAGTCCCCGGAAGACTGACGGTTCCTGGGCCAGGTAGCCGATCCCGCCACGGGCCCGCTGGTACACCGGCAGTGCCGTGAGCGGCCGCCCGTCGAGCGTGACCTGGCCGCGGTCCGGGCGCACCAGGCCCACGATCATGTAAAAGGTCGTCGTCTTGCCGGCACCGTTGGGCCCCAGGAGGCCGACGATCTCTCCCCGTTCGGCGCGCAGCGAGACGCCGTCGACGACGGTCCGGGACCCGTAGTGCTTCACGAGATCGATGGCTTCCAGCATCCGGGGACTACGGTGGCGGAGGGAGCGTCAGGGTCGCCCCGCCCGTCGCGGTGACCGTGTTGGTCCTCAAGTTGATGACGACGGTCGGTGCGGTCGCCACGATCTGGCCCTGCCGGACGGTGACGCCGCCGGTCAGCGTCGCGAGCCCGTCCCGGTTTCGTACGACCGCGTTGGGCGCGGCGGCCTCGATGTCGCCTTTCCTGATCTGCACGCCGCCGGCCGCCGTCAATTCCTCGGTGGCCAAGGCCGCCTCGATCCGGTCGGCGGTCAACGTGGCTCCGGACGCGGTGACGGTCGGGCGCCCGGTGGCCACCGCCTGCCGGCGCGCGTCATCGTACTCGATGCGTTCTCCCGTCAGCGTCATGGCCGCACGGGCCAGCGTCACCGAGCCCGTGGCGACGATCCGCCGTTCCTTCCGCCACGCCTCGACCCGGTCCGCCTTCAGACGCGTGTCGCCGTCCTCGGTCCTGAAGGTCCCCTCGACTCCACCGGTGGCGACGAGGCGCTCTTCGGCCAGCCACACCGTCGCGGCGGCTGAGGTGAGCGCAGCGGTCGGGTCGGCGTAGGTGACGCCGCCGCTGGCCTCGACCACCTGCTGGGTGGTGTGGTAGGTGATGCGCGGCGCCCGCAGCACGACCGCGCCGCGGCGGATGGTCACGGGGGATCCGCTCAACCGCCACAGCCCCGACCCCTCGTCGATCTCGACGCGCGTGGCGCCGGTGACCTCAATCGGTGCGGCCTGCCCGGTGGCAGGATGAGGGAGATTCACCAGTACAACGATGGCCGCGAGTGTGGCGGCCCACCGGGGTGACGATGTCACGGACCGGACACCGTGACCACGACGTTGCCGCTAAAGGTCGTGTTCTTGAGATCGATGTTGGAAATCACCTGATCGGCGCGGATGACCATCCCGCGCTGCGTGAGCACGACGCCTCCCGATGCCACGAGACGCTTCCGTCCCGCCTCCCACCGAACCCGGGGAGCGCGGAGCGTGCGGCCGTCGGTCGTCTGCGCCGTCACGCCGCCGGTGAGTTCGAGATCCTTGCTCGTGAGGAAATACACCGCGCGCGCGGCGGCGACGGTCACCTGGGGGACGCCCTGCTTGAAGAAGCGTCCCGTCACGCGCCCGAGCACGACACGCTGCTGCGCTTCCTGAACGGACAGGCTGCCCGTCGCCAGCTCCCACTGCCGCTGCCCGGTCTCGTCCGTGCCGGTGAGCTTGCCCTGCTCGAGGGTGATCTGCGGCAGGGGCGGGGCCTCCGCCGGCTCAGTGGGTGGGACGGCCGGCGCGGGGGGCCCAGACGGCGGCCGCGTGGCGGGCGGTGGGGGCACGACGTCGGCGGCGGGGGCGCCCTGCCAGATCCGAAATGCCGCGACACCGATCACGATGCCCACCACCAGCCAGACAAGCGGAAACCAGCGCATCATCCCGCACTCATCTTATCGTCGCCCGCGCGGGTGGTCGAGCATCGTGAGCACTTCAGTAGCGGCGCGTTCCACCGCGCCGGGGGGGCCGAGGCGGGACGCCGCAGCGCGGAGGTCGGCCGTCATCGTGCTGCGGCGCGCCCCCGAGTGCAGCAGGGTGTCCACGTGTCCGGCAATGCGCCGGGGAGTCATCCGGTACTGCAGCAGTTCGGGCACAATCTGGCGGCCGGCCAGCAGATTCGGCAGGGACACCAGACGGGTCGACAGAAGCGCCGCGGCGATCAGCGCGCTCAGGACCGGCAGCCGGTAGACCACGACCATCGGCGCGCCAAGGATCGCGGCTTCCAGCGTTGCGGTACCGCTGGCAATCACCAGCGCCGCCGCCTCCGCCATGACGTCGTACACGTCCGCGGTGACATGCACCGGCAGGCCCGCGCGGGCAATGGTCCGGTCGACGGCGGGACGGAGACGCGCGGCGGGAACCGGCACGACGAATTCGAGGCCGCGGTGGCGCTCTCGCAGCTGCCTGGCCGCGTCGAGCATCGGTGGCAGGAGGGCGGCAATCTCCTGGGCGCGGCTGCCCGGCAGCAGGCCGACCGCGCGGCTGCCCGGGGACAGACCGAGACGCGCGCGCCGAACGGCCGGGTCCCAGACCGGCCGGACCGTATCCACGGCCGGGTGACCGACGAACGTCACGTCGGCGCCGGCCGCTGCGTACGCGTCGGCCTCAAAGGGTAAGGTGGCCAGCAGCCGCATGCCCAACGCGGCGACGGATCGCGCCCGGTGTCCGCGGCGCACCGAGACCATCGGCGGGAAATAGTAGAGCACCGGCACGGTCCCCCGCAACGCCGACGCCAGCGCCAGGTTGAAACCGGGAAAGTCCACGAGCACGAGCAGATCCGGGCGCACCCGCCTGATGGCCGCCTGGACGTCGCGGAGCCGCCTCAAGTACTGCCGCGCCCGGAGCAGCGGCGTGATGTGTCCGATCACACCCCAGTCGGCACTGTCCAAGAGGAGGGCCACCCCCGCGGCGGCCATCCGGTCCCCGCCGACGCCCAACAACTCAATCGCCGGATTCCTGCGCCGGAGTTCGCGGCTCAGCAGGGCGGCCTGGATGTCGCCGGAGACTTCTCCGGCGACGAAAAACACCGTCACTCCACACCGACGATCGCCATACCGGCTGCGTCCGCGGCGGCGATGGCCGCCTCGCGATCGAGCAGCAGTGTGCGTCCGGCTTCCAGGGCGAGCGCGGAAGCCCCGGCCGCCCGCATCACGTCGATGGTGTCGGGTCCAGCGGTGGGCAGATCGAATCTCAGATCTTGCTGCGGCCGGGCGGCTTTCACAATCACCGCGCCACCGGTCTGAGTGCCGGCGCGGTGAATCGCCGCGTCGGTGCCCTCGGCGGCCTCAACGGCAACCACCACGCCGCGCCTGAGCGCGACGGTCTGTCCGATCTCCTCTCCCGCCACGAGGCGGGCGACCGCCAGCCCGCGGCGGATATCGTCCCACTCTTCGGGGGCCGGCCCGCGCGTTGTCAGGACGCCGGGGGGAGTCGCGAGGTCGGGCCGGACATCCAGCGGGCCGCGGACCGTGATCCCCCGCTCTGCCAGGAGGGCGATCCCGCGCTGGAACAGCCGCTGGCCCGACGCCTGGGACCCCGCCGCGGCCATCGTGCGGAAGGAGGCGGCGACGCGATCGATCGGCGTGATGCGCGGCACATTTCCCGCGAAGACGAGCTCGCGCACCTGATGCTCGCCGAGGAGGGCCAGCATGCGCTGGAGATCATCCGCCCCCACGCGATGGCTGTGGTCGGCCAACCGTGCGGCGGCCGACGAGGTGCCCTCCAGCGTGAGGACAACGAGGAATCGTCCTTGGGTCTTGACGGCCTCGGCCAGCAGTTCCGGCAGCCGGCCGGACCCGGCGATCAGTCCGACGGCGCCTGGCGCGACCACGGCACGATTCCGCGGCGGTGCGTTCCGCCGCTGAGGAACTCGAGCATCTCCCGCACGTACGGGTCGGCTCCCAATTCGGCGTCCATGCGGGCCAGCGCCGTCGGCACGGCCAGCCGCTGCCGGTACAGCAGCGCAAATGCCTGTTTGATCGCCTCCCGGTGGGGGGCGTCGATACCCGCGCGCGTCAGGCCCACCGTATTGAGTCCGTAGGCCCGCGCGGTCGATCCGGCCGTCACGACGAACGGCGGCACATCCTGTCGCACGATGGACACCGGTCCGACCATCGCCAGCCGTCCGATCCGTACGTACTGATGCACGCCCACGAGTCCGCTGACGTTGGCCTGATCGTCGACGACGACAAACCCGGCCAGCATCGATCCGTTGACGATCGCCGCCTGGGCGCCGATGCGGCAGTTGTGTCCCACGTGCACGGATGCCATCAGGATGTTGTCATCGCCGATCTCCGTGGCCGTTCCCTCCCCGAACCCGCGGTGGATGGTCACGTGCTCGCGGATGACGTTGCGGTCGCCGATCCGCACCGACGCGCGCTCCCCCGCGTACTTCCGGTGCTGCGGCGCTCCTCCGATGACCGCGCCGGCATCGACCAGATTGGCCCGGCCGATCCTGACGTCTTGAACGAGCACGGCATGCGGCCCAACGGTCGTGCCGGCGCCCACGACGACGCGCGGACCGATCACCGCGTAGGGGCCGACCGCCACGCCGTCGTCGAGCTCGGCGGACGCATCGATGACCGCGGTGGGATGGACGGAGACGGTCATACCGTAGTATCCCCGCCCGCGCAGGTGAACTCCAGTTCCGCCACGACTGCCCCGTCGACGGTGGCGCGGCCCGACGCCCGCCCCACGCGCCCCTTCAACCAGAGGAGAGAGACTTCCAGGATCAGGCGGTCACCGGGGGTTACCGGCCGCCGGAAGCGGGCATGCTCGATCCGCGCGAAATACGGCATGCGTCCGGCAAACTGCGGCGCGCGGAGGAACATGCAGGCTGCGGTCTGCGCGATGGCTTCGACGATCAACACGCCCGGCATGATCGGCGCGCCGGGGAAATGCCCGGCGAAGAACCACTCGTCACCGCGGACCTGGAGCTCGCCGACGATCCGCCCGTGCGCGTCGTCAATTTCGAGGATGCGGTCGACGAACAAGAACGGCGGCCGGTGCGGAATGATGCGTTCGATCTCTTCCCGCTCAAGGACCATGTCAGGCTCCTCGTCGGAAACCGCCCAGTCTCATTTCGCTGGTCACGGTTTGCGGTTACCGGTTAGCGGTTCCCGCCGCAATGCGGCGCGCCAGTTCCACATGCAGCGCATGCCCCGCCGCCACCGCGATGACATGGGCCCTCACCGGCCGCCCCAGCAGGGCCAGATCGCCGAGGAGATCGAGGACTTTGTGCCGGGCCGGCTCGTCGGGAAACCGAGGCGGCCACAGGTAGCCGCTGGGCCCCAGGCCCAGAGTGTTCTCTTCTGACGCGCCGAACGCGAGGCCTTCTGCGCGCAGCCTGTCGAGCTCGTCCGCGAACCCCCACGTGCGCGCCGGAGCGATCTCCTCCAAGAATGCGTGGGTGGGGTCGACGAAATCCACGGACTGCACGCCCAGGGCATCCACCCCCGTCGGCACGACGTAACTGATCCGCGGGATAGAGGCCGGCAGGAGCAGGATCGAGGCGGCCCCCTGAGTCACCCAGATCGGCGCCGCCGGTGCGCGGGGGGCCCACGGCGCGTCCTGGGGCTGATCTCCTGCGTCCTGCAGGGCGTGGGCGTACGGCAGGGCGCTCCCGTCCAGCGCGGGGAGTTCCTCGCCGTCGACCTCGACGTGCACGTTGGCGATCCGCAGGGCCTGGGCCGCCGCCAGGAAATGTTCGACCGTCCGTACGACGTAACCGCCGCGTCCCAGCGTCACCCCGCGCCTGGTGTCCACCACACTGTCGAGCCCCGCCGGGATCTGGGGACCAGACGCCGGCGTGAAGATGATCCCGGTGTCCGCCCCGGCGGGCAGGCATCGAATCCGAGACGGCGTGCCCGAGTGCAGCCCGCGGCCTTCGATGACACACGGCCGCGCGATGGTGCGCTGTCGAACGGCGGTCACCGGGACGTTCCCTGCACGCTCAGGCGGACCGGATAGAACGACGCGGCCGCGGGCATCGTCAGCATGTCGACCAGCCGCGTCTCGCCGGCCGCGAGTTCGATCGCGGCCACGAACCGCTCTTCCCCCGCCCGCAGGAACCCGAAGTCGGCGACCGTTCCGGCGATGAACAGCATCCCGCGGGCCGGCCCGTTGACGGCCCGGGCGGCAATTTCGAAGATCGCCGGTCGATCACCCGGATTCCTGAGCTCCACGGTGAGCCGGTAGAGGATCCCGTAGTCGCCCCGCAGCACTTCGCCGGTCGCCGGGTCCGTCGGGGTGGCGGCAAATCCGAGGTCCGTGAGAAGAATGCGCTCCCCGACCGACACGCTGCGTGCGATGCGGACCTCCGCCGTGTGGAACACCCCCCGCGGATGGGCGACGGCGACCTGGTTCACCTCGGTGGTCACCGTCCGCGCGAGCAGCCACGGCGCCCGGATGTGCACGGTCACCGCCAGCTCCGTGCCGCGGAGCAGCTGCGCCTGCAGCAACCCGGTCACCAGCGTGCCGGGGGGGATGTCGACGACCGAGAACGTGTGGGCGCTCCGGCGCGGAATCTCCAGCACGTATCCCTGCTGCGCCGTGATGCGGCTGACGAAGCGGCCGGCGGCGATGTGGCCGGCATACATGACGTCGGAGGACGGACCGGCCGTCGCGCCCGTGAGGAACACGCTCGCGGGGTCGCCGGACCGGTTGGCCAGCGTGACCGTGATCACCTTGCTTGTGGCCGCCCCGTTGCGGTGATGGTACAACAGCCGCACGGCCTGGCCGGCCTGCAGCGATTCCTCGAACAAGACGCCGTTCGCGGTGACGGTTTCGGGCCGGTTGCTGACCAGCAACCGCGCGGGCACGACCGGCTCCAGCGGCAGGTTCTCGACCGTCGCCAAGACCACTCCGGACACCGGAGCGGCCGACGGGTTGCGCACGGTGACGGGGACACGGACCCAGGAACGTTCACCGGGTCCCGGTGGTGGTGTGGACACCCGGCCGATGCTGATCACCGACCCGGGCGTCAATGACGTGGAGGTCAGGATCGCCTGACGGATGGCTTCACGGATGAACTCGGGATCTGCCGGATTCCCGGTGACCGACACCTCGACGCGCTGGGGGAGGCGGGCCGCAGGCGGGCGGACGGCAACGGGGAGCACCACCGTCGCCGTCCCGGCACGCAGGCGCACCTGGGTGCTTCCGCGTGCCAGGCCGAAGATCGTAATCCCGCCGGGCGACGGCCCGACGCGGATGACGCGCCGATCGTACCCCGAGGGGACGATTCCGACTCGCGGAAAGACCTCGACGGCGACGCCGACGCGATCACCAGGACTGAGGACCGCCACAGGGGAGGCCATCGCCATGCGGTGGTGGGAGATCGCCTCCCGAATCCTTCGGCCCCACGCCGCTGCCAGCGGGCGTGGAGCGACCCCCCGCAGGGCGGCCAGCGCCGGATCAACCGAGATGATGACTGCGCCATTGACCCGCAGGGTGGCGGCACCGCCGGCGACGTCGACCGCGATGGACGGCGGGGCCGGCCCGCGCAGCGCCGACAACCGCTGAGCCGCGGCGGCGGCCAGCGTGGAGGCGGATGGACCTGCCAGGCTGATGACGACGCGTCCGTTGACGATCACGTCCGCCCCCCGCGTCCGGGCGGCTACGGACACCGGCGGCGGCAACGGTCCGGCCGTGCCAATGCCAGCGGAAGCAGCGGCGAGGCCCACGGCGAGGCCGATGGCCAGCCACCGGATCAATCCTTCGACTCGCTGCGCTCGCTCAGGACCTGTGGTCACGGAGGGGTGTCGGCGGGCTTCCTTCGGTGCCGCGGCGGGACGCCGACAGCCTGTTCGAGAATGCGCAGCCGCTCGAGGATTTCCGGCAGACGCCGCATGATCGCCGTGGCCTTGAGCTCTTCTCGGTGATCGAACGCCGGCGATCCCGACAGCACCGCGCCCGGCGGGACGTCGGTCTGGACGGCCGCTCGCGCCAGCAGCACGGCCCCGGCTCCGACCGACACGTGGTCGACCACCCCGGCCTGACCGGCGAGAATCGCGCCGTCGCCGATGGTGGCGCTGCCGGCAATGCCGCTCTGGCCGGCCACGATAACCTGCCGGCCGATGTCCACGTTGTGCGCGACCTGAACGAGATTGTCGATCTTCGTGCCTGCCCCGATCCGGGTCTCGCCGAGCGTGGCACGGTCGATCGCCGTGTTCGCACCGATCTCGACGTCGTCTTCGATGACCACGCGGCCGACCTGCGGAATCTTCACGTGCCGCTGGCCGTCGTGGACGTACCCAAAGCCGTCCGCGCCGATCACGGCGCCCGCGTGCACAATGACCCGCCGGCCGATGATGGACCGGTCGTAGATGGTCACCAGCGGGTGGACGAACGACCCGGCGCCGACCGTTACGTCCCGCCCGATCGCGCACAGCGCGGAGATGACGACGCCGTCTGCAATCGTGGTGCCCTCCCCGATGACCACGTGGGGCCCGATCGCGACGTCGGCACCGAGTGCCACACCGCGGCCGAGCACGGCCGTGTCATGCACCCCCGGCGCCACCGGGGCCGGCGGATGGAGGCTGGCGATCGCCAGCGCAAAGGCGAGGCGCACGTTGGCGGCAATGATGGCCGGCAGAGGGCCGGGAGGAATGTCCGCGGGAAGAAGGAGGGCCGACGCGTGGCTTCCGTCGGCGGCCTCCACGTCGCGGCGGCTGCGCGCCATGACCAACGCCCCCGGGCCGGCGGGGCCCGGTTCGGCCACGTGCGTCACGTCGACCTCGCCGTCTCCGACGATGCGCCCGTCCACGAGCGCCGCGAGCTCACGCAACTTCATGCCGACTCCTAGATGGGGGGCTTACTTGAGCTTGGCAATCACGTCCGCAGTGACATCCATGCCGCCGTACGGGGTCGCGTCCTTCACGAGGACCAGCTTGAGCCGCCGCTCCTTCGCCACCTCCGCGACCACCTCGCGGACCCGTGTGCTCAACCGCCGCTCCAACTCGTCTTTCATCTTCTGGAGTTCGCGCGTGTAGATCTGCCGGCGGGCCTCGATTTCCTGGGCAGACAGCTGCGGCCCGAGCAGCCGGAGGTCCTCTGCCATCAGCCGCTCGCGCTCACTGAGCTGCTTTTGAAATGCCAGCGCCAGCACGCTTTCATTCAACACCCGATCGGAATCGACCACGGCCACACGTGGCCCGGTGCATCCGGCGGCCAGCACAGTCAGGGCCGCGATGCTCACGAGGACAGAAAGAATCCGCATCTGCCTCACCGCTGCTTCAGTCGCTGGACGACACTGGCCGTGAGGTCGCGGGCGCTGATGTTCACGACCAGTCGCGTAAGCACCGTATCGATCCCCTGCTGCGCGGCCAGCGACGCCACCTCGATCTGGATGTCGGCCAGCATCGCATCCTCCAGCCGCTGGCGCTGTTCGAGCAACGCGGCGCGCTGGGCCTGCAGCCGCTGGACGCGCTCGGTCAGCTCGCTGACGATGGCCCGCTGCTGGCTGCGGAGCTGGGATTCCGCCGTCGTGATCAGCCGCTGGCGCCGTTCATCCATCTGCCGCTGGAATTGGGCCTGCCGTTGGGCCGCCATCGTGGCCAGTTCGGTCGCGAGTTTCGTCTGCTCGGCCTCCATGCGTTCCTGGAATTCTTTGCTGAGCATCTCCTGGAGCGCCTTCAACCGGTCGTTCACCTCGGCCTCCTTGGTCGTGCTGAACGCTTCAAACTCTTCACCCAGCGAGGCCCGCAGATCCGCGATTCGCGCCTCGCGCTCGCTCTGCAGCAGCTGAATCTGTCGGAAGATCTGCCGCGCTTCATCCTCTGAGCGCAGCCCGGCCACCTCTGCGCGCAGCCGCAGGTTGAGGATCGGGTAGGAATACTCCTCCATGATCGCCAGTTCGCCGGCGCGCAGCTTGGCCTGCAGTTCCTTCTGTTTGGCATCCAACACGGCTTCCGCGTCGGCCGTCATCTGTTTGCGGACCTGTTCCAGCTTGTTGCGGTGCTCGGCCCGGATCTCGACGGCCAGGGCATCGAGCCGGCGTCGGCTCGCCGCACGCAGCGCCTCGAGCTCCTGGTCGATGCTCCGCTTCAGCGCCGCGGCCTCCTGATCGAGCGTCTGTTTCACTCCCGCGGGCGTGATGGACGGGGCAGGTGGAACAGGCGGCCGCGTGGTCGTGGACGTGAGATCCACCTCGACGCGCTGCAGCGCGGTGTTGATCTGCTCCAGTTCGCTCCAGCGGGGATGGGCGCGGACGACGGCCTCAATGTCCACGATGCCGATGTTCGGCGCGCGCACCGCCGGCGGAGCCGGCGGCGGAGGAGGAGCGGCCGTGCGGGGCCGGCAGCCGCCGGCCACGACCACGGCCACCCCCAGCACGGCGGCCACCGCCAGCCGGGGGACGGACACGTGCAGGTGACGCCTCACTTATTTTCGTCCGAGCTGCTCGATGACAGAGTCGGTGAGTTCGGTACCGCCGAACAGCACCGCGCTGCGTTCGAGGACGATCGTGAACCCGCGCTCCTTCGCAATTTTCTCGACGGCAGCCCGGATGTCTTTGTCCAGTCCCGAGAGGAGCTCTTCGCGCCGGCGGATGAACTGCTCCTGGATCTGGCGGTCCAGTTCCTGGCGCTGGGCCGGCGTCATGGTCCGGGCGCGGGATTGAAACTCACGCTGTTTCGCGGCCAGGAAGTCCTGCAGCGCCCGCTCCGAGGACGCGCGTCGGGGGTGACCGTCCAGGGCCTTGGCCAGATCGACGTACGCGATGGAGAGGGACTGCCCGAGCACCGGCTCGCCCCGCCACACCACTACCCCGATGCCGACGCCCGCGATCACGAGCACGGCCACCACCGCCAGCCACACACGGGAAATCCCCTTGCTCCGAATCCGCATCAGAACCCTCCAGGAGAAGATCGTTCCTCTTGTACCCTACGGGGCGCGCGCGCCGTCGTCAAGGCGTTCCATCCCTTTGACGACAGGTAGACACTGGAAGTTCACGATACGAGGTTAGAGGTTGCTCGTCAGGCGCAGCCAGAAGGAACCGCGCGACGTCCCGACGACTTCACCGGAGAGGAATTCATTGAACCGGTAGATGAGGCCGCCCTCGACGGCGCGGCGCCGGACATCCCACGTGGCTCGCAGACTGATATCACGGCTGAGCTTCAGCGTCGTCCAGGCCGAGGTCGCGCTGTTGCTGGGGGCATAACTGACACCGACCGTCATCGTCGGGGAGAGCGCATACGCCGCTCCCACCGTCCAGCGCAACGCCAGGGTGGTGGGAATGATCCGGAGTTCCGCAAATCCCTCCAGCCCGGGAGCGACGAGGCGGCCGACATGCACGCCGATCCTGGGCCCGGGAGCACTCGTGCCAATGCTCAATTGGGCTTCCACCCGGGCCCGATAGACCACCGAGTCCGCGAGGATGATCACGCGGGTCGCCTCGCCAACGTCCAGCATCGCGCTCGCCACGATCCGGTAGCGCACCGCCAGAGGGAACGCGGCAAGCGCCCGATCGATGATCGCGGCAAGATCCCGCGCCCGCGCGCGGGCGAATTCCACGGGCAGCCCGCGCAGCGGATCCGCCATCGCGGCGACATCCGCCTCGTAGTCGTCGAGCACGATCAGCGGAATCGAGGTGGACCGAAACTCCACGGCAATCCCGCGGATGACCCGAGAGTCGCGCGGGCTGAGGATCACGTCCACGACGGCGAGCCGGCCGGCGGTGTCCGCATCGAGGCGGAGCCGGATCGCGGCCGTGAACCCCGGCGCCAACCGTTCAACGACCGCGCGGGCGGGGGGTTCGAGCACGGGGGCCGCCCAGGACAGCGCGGCGACCGGCAGGCCCCCATACAGCGCCCGGAACGACTCGGCGGCGGCCGGGCGCAGCGGTCCGATCACGAGCGGCACCACGCGCTCGTCCACCGCGGGAGCGGTGGGAAGAACGTCGAGCGCCGCGATCAATGGTCCGACGGGCCGGAAGGTGACCGCCACCACCGTGACGGCGGCGAATTGCAGCGCCACGCCGCTCACGGCGTACCCCGGGATCAGGCGGTCGAGTACGGCCAGGAGCGTCTCCTCGAGCCGGCTCTGCGCAGGCCGCAGCTGATCGAGCGGGCGGCCGACGACGAGCCGGCCGGCCGCGGCATCGACGGTGGCCGCCAGACGCTCCAGGATGAGCGGGTGCGGCACGGGGCCGTCGAGACTCACGCGGGTCTCGACACGCTGCACCTCCGCCTGACCCAACGCGGGGACGGGCCAGGCCACGCAGAGGGACAGCCCGGCCAGTGCGGCCGTGACCCATCGGAGGCGGGGCGCTACCACGACGGCGCGGAAGGACATCACCCCTTAATATCCACAGGGGCTGCCCACTCTTCACAGGTGTCAGGGGTCTCAGATGCCAGGTGTCAGACACACCTGAAACCTGAAACCTGATACCCTGACACCTGACACCTGAAATCAGAAGGGCGACCCGATAGTTATCCAGGTCTGGGTAGAGCCCTGACCAAACGCGACGTCCAGGCGGACCGGTCCGATCGGTGTTTTCAGCG
>DATDQT010000063.1:0-3742 GCA_035292085.1 bacterium | reverse complement strand
TTGCTGAATGAGGTGACCGCGTTGACCAGATTCGCGATCCTCCGCCTGAAATTGTAAGTCGAACTGCCCTTGCTGCGTTTGTCCACGACGACGGGGATCTGTGTAAAGCCGGTGATGGCCCACAGCCCGGCGAGAAACAATTCACGATCCTTGTGCTCAACGAGGCTGGCGACATAATGTCGGCTCATCAATCTCGCCGTCAGCTGGTTGGCCGGCACGGCATAGCTGGAAACAAGGTTGAAGATCAGGTAAAACAGATCCCCGGTGACTCGTTCAATAAAATTACCTTTTCGGGCTCGTTGCACTCCGTAGATGACGTCCGCACCCAAGCACTTCATCTCCGCATGGAATTTCCCCAGCAATTCCGGCTCTTCCTCCAGATCGCAGTCGACGAGGAACACCAGGCGCCCCCTGGCATGGGCCAGCCCCGTCATGATGGCCTTGTGGTGTCCGAAATTCCGTGACAGATCGATCACCCTGACTCGTTCGTCCTTGGCGTAAAGGGAGAGGGCGACGGCCAGCGAGTTGTCGGGAGAGCCGTCATTCACCAGGATGACTTCATAGTCCTGCGTGAGGCGCTCGGCCTCAGCACGAACGCGCGCGTAGAACTCCTCGAGATAGGGAGCCGAGCCGTACAACGTGGTGACGATGGACAGTTCCATCTTAGAAGCTCTTCATGTATTGCGTGGCCGCGGGCCCTTCGTTGAAGATGAGATCAAGCATGCTGACCCGGTGTTCGAACGGCGGAAAGAGCTGCGTATACTCCGGGTAGCCGGCATAATCCATATAGCTGAGCACGATGCCGGCCTCCCTGAATTGCTCTTCAGCAATGTACCCCCTGGCTGTGGGCCCCGAGACGTACTCGGTGGCATGGGCCTGCCGGCACAGATCCACCAACCGCTCCGTCCGGCCGTCCTGAAGACGGTAGTCCGTCGACCAGGTGATCGCCGTCCGAATGCCCAACAGATCGCACATGGCTCCGATGAAACGCGCGTTGATCCGGCTCAGGAAGGTCTCGTCCAGGCTCAAGTACAGGCTCTCGAACATCGCCTGATAAGTCTGGAAATGCCTCGCCTTCGAGTAGTTGCGGACAAGCGTCTTCCAGTGCCTGACATTCCACGTCGGATCGCTCACGGTCGTCTCGTTGATCTTCTGAAGATAGTTGCCCTTGGTCGCGACTGGAATCGTCAGCCACGCCGGCCCGCGCGCCGTCTTGATGAGATTGCGATTGCGCCAGTCCCGTCGCGTGTACTGCATATCGTCGAACAGGATAAATTCATCCACGCGATTGATTAAGTCAAAATACCCCTTCCACGGAATATAGTTGGACTGGACAATCGCGACACGCTTCCCGGTTAAAGTTCCCGCTATGGGACCTTTCGCGAGGGACGACGGCTGCTGCGCCGGACTGCTCGCCGCCCCTGCCGCATTCTTCTGCTGCGGCATGGTCAGACGTGGCAGAGCCGAAGAATGTCGGCCGCCATCCGATCCGCGCTGAATCTGCTGAAGACATGCGCCCGGCCCTTCTCGCCCAAGGAACGCCGGAGCGGCTCGTCCTGGAGGAGTTGGATCATCCGTGCCGCCAGCTGCTGGCTGTCCCCGCAGGGCACGATGAACCCCGTTTCCCCCTCGCGCACGGTCTCGCGCGCCCCGCCCGCATCCGTCGTGACCACCGGCACCCCCAGCGCCTGCCCTTCCAGCAAGACCGTGGGCAACCCCTCCGTGCGGGACGACAGCACCAGCACATCCAGACTCGCCAGCAGCGCCATGATCTCCGGGGGGGCGCCGAGAAACGTCACCACGCGCCCCAGCCCCAATCGCTCCGTGGCCTTCCTCAACGCGGGCTCGTCCGGCCCCTTGCCGATGATGATCGCCGCCACCGACGGCACCGCCCGGTGCACCAGGCGCATGGCCTCCAGGAAAGTCTGATGATCCTTCTCCGCCGAGAGCCGCCCCACGATGCCGACCAGCGGCCGGGCCTCCACCTGCAGGCTCGCCCGCACCGCGCGCAGCTCCGCCTCCGGCGGCCGCCGCACCCGCGCCAGGTCCACGCCGTTGTGCACCGTCACGATCTTGCGGGACGGAATCCGCCCCCACCTCATATAATCCTCGCGACAGGCCTCCGAGCAGGCGATCACCCGATCCACCAGCCGCGCCGTCAGCATCTCCAGGGGCCGCTGCCAGACCGGCAGATACGCGGGCAATCGTGCAGGGCTTTGGCTTTGGATGGACTGGAACACACGCGGCACGCCCACCAGGGAGGCTGCGATCGCCGTGAACACGGTAGCCCAGGGATGCCACCCGATGGCCGCGTCGGGACGCTCGTCGTAGAGACGCCTGGTCAGCGCCCAGATGATCTTCCAGTAGGGAGGGAAGCCGCGAGGACAGGAGAGATAGGTGAGCGAGACGCCCATCTGCCTCACGGCCGGCTCGAAAAACTTATCCGGCTCGTCGAGCGTGCAGACGCTCACCTCGCACTTCCGCCGGTCCATGCTTCGAAGCAAGTCAATGAGCACGGTCTGTGCCCCGCCGAGGCCAAAGGAAGGGATAAAGATGAACAGGCGGAGCGAGGACTTCGGACGCTCCGCACGGCGACGCCTCAAGGGATGCAGGCCCGCCGCTCTCAAGACCGCCGCCCCACATGCCAGGACGGTCAGCATCGCGATCACGCTGTTGTCCAGGGCGTTTCTGAGAAATCGGACCAGCGGCTGCGCAAGTCGCAGCGCCGAACACGCGACGAGGGTGCTCAGGACCCACGTGCTCCATCGATAGGAGCGAGCCGCACCGCGGCAGTTGATGGCCACCACCCCGGGGATGCCGGCTCGAATCGGCAGGAGACGCCAGCGCCACAGCCGGACCCCGAACCGGTCGTCGTAGGACATGACGCAGAGATCACATCGTTGCTCGCGGACCTGCTGGAGCAGCTCGGTGGAAATCACGGGCCGGCCGGCGGCATCACTATCGCAGACCAGCACCGTCCGCCCCTCGGCGCCAGGCTCGCTGCCGGCAACCGACTCCTTGTCTGCCAAGGTGACGACAGACGCCTCCGGCCATCGAGCGCGGACGAGGCTCACCGCCCCTTGCAATCGATCACGACCGCCACTTTGAAGTACCAACACTTTCATGCTTTTCTTGAGCCCAACCCGGCGGAGTCGGCCGCGCGCACGGCCACCGTCCCCCGCCCTGACTCTGAGGCCCGCAGGATCTCCGTAGCCATGCGCTCCGCCGTAAACCGTTCCAGTACATGGCTTTGACCGTTCCTCCCCAAGCGACGCCGGAGCGGCTCATCCTGGAGGAGTTGGATCATCCGTGCCGCCAGCTGCTGGCTGTCCCCGCAGGGCACGATGAACCCCGTTTCCCCCTCGCGCACGGTCTCGCGCGCCCCGCCCGCATCCGTCGTGACCACCGGCACCCCCAGTGCCTGCCCTTCCAGCAAGACCGTGGGCAACCCCTCCGTGCGGGAAGACAGCACCAGCACATCCAGACTCGCCAGCAGCGCCATGATCTCCGCAGGGGCACCGAGAAACGTCACCACGCGCCCCAGCCCCAATCGCTCCGTGGCCTTCCTCAACGCGCGCTCGTCCGGCCCCTTGCCGATGATGATCGCCGCCACCGACGGCACCGCCCGGTGCACCAGGCGCATGGCCTCCAGGAAAGTCTGGTGATCCTTCTCCGCCGAGAGCCGCCCCACGATGCCGACCAGCGGCCGGCCCTCCACCCGCAGGCTCGCCCGCACCGCGCG
>DATDQT010000062.1:0-2723 GCA_035292085.1 bacterium | reverse complement strand
GGGGACTCGCCTGGGGCCTGCCGCTGGCGGGCGGCTTTCCCTGCGTGGCCACGCCATGGGGGAGCGATGTGCTGGAGGAGCAGGGCGCGTTCCGGGAATGGTACAGCCGGTCGTTGACGCGCGCGGTGCTCCGGCGCGCCGACACCGTGACCGTCCCGTCGGCCTATCTGGAGACGCGGGTCCGTCTGCTCGCGCCGTCCGGCACGCCGATCGTCCGGATCGGATGGGGCGTGAACCTCACACGATTTCGGCCCGGCCTGGAGGTGGGCTCGCTGCGCCGGCAATGGGACATCGGCGAGGGGCGGCGGGTCATCTTCAGCCCGCGGCTGGCGCAGTCGTTCTACAATCATGAACGTGTCATCCGTGCCTTGCCGGCGGTGCGTGCAAAAGTGGACAAGGCGCTTCTCGTCGTCGGCGGGCATTCGGCCGAACCCGGCTACGTCGAAGGACTGAAGCGGCTGGCGTCCGACCTGGGCGTCGCGGACCACGTGCGGTTTCTCGGCGTCGTGCCCGATTCCGAGATGCCGCAGTGGTTCAACCTGGCCGAGGCCGTCGTGATGGTGCCGCCGTCGGACGGGCTGCCGCTTACGCTGCTGGAGGCCATGGCCTGCGGCGCCGTGCCGGTGTTGAATCGGCTGCCGCAATATGCAGAATTGGTCCGGCATGGTACAAATGGATTCCTGGTCGATCCGGAGCAGGGCGACCTGGCAGGCACGCTGATCGAGGCGTTGACCGCTACCGGGATCACAGACGGCATGGCCAAGCGGAACCGGGCCCTCGTCGAGGACGTGGCGGACCAGGATCGGGAGATGGAGCGGATGGAACGGCATTATCGGGAGCTGGCCGGGGGCGAACCCCGGCCTGCCGGAGGATAAACGGTATGGTTGCAGTCATTCTTGCGGGCGGGACCGGCACGCGGCTCAAGCCGTTTACGGCGACGATTCCCAAGCCATTGCTGCCGCTCGGCGAGACACCCATTCTGGAAGTGGTGATCCGCCAGCTGGCCGCGGCGGGGATCGAGCGGATCGTCGTGGCGCTGGGGTATATGCCGCACTTGTTCGCGGCGTCCATCGGAGACGGGTCGCGCTGGGGCGTCCACATCGACTACTGCATCGAGGAGCAGCCGCTCGGCACGGCCGGACCGCTGCGTCTGGCGAAGAATCTCGGCGAGCAGTTTCTCGTGATGAACGGTGACCTCCTGACGACGCTCGATTACCGGAAACTGATCGCGGCGCACATCGATCGCCGCGCCTTCGGGACGATCGCCGTCTCCAAGCGGCAGGTGCGGATCGATTACGGCGTGATCGTGTCCGGGTCGGGCGGACTTCTGAAGGAGTACCAGGAAAAACCGACGATCGACTACGCGGTCAGCATGGGGATCAACGTGCTCTCCCGTGAGGCGCTCGCATTCATCCCGGCCGCCGGGAAGTTCGACATGCCCGATCTCATGCTCGCCATGCAGCGGGCCGGCAAGCCGGTGCTCTGCTACGACACGGATTGCTATTGGCAGGATATCGGGCGGATGGACGATTACCAGCGCGCCAGCGAGGATTTTGAGCGCGATCCGGCCAGATTCCTGCCGGACATGAAGGCGAAATCGTGACGACGTGTCTGATTACCGGCGTCGGCGGGTTCTGCGCCCGGCACGTCGCAGCCAGGCTGGATCAGGAGGGCGGTTGCCTGGTGGTGGGTACCGGTCTGCGCGCTCAGCCTCCGGCCGGGATCAGGCTGGACGACTATCTACAGGCGGACGTATGCGAGCGCGGCGCGCTGGCGGCGATCGTGCGCAAGACGAAGCCTGACTGGGTCGTGCATCTGGCGGGGCTGCGGGAGGGGACGGACGCAGCCGTGCAGCGGGTGAATGTGGAGGGAAGCGGAAATCTTCTGGAGGCGCTCCGCCAGGACGCACCGGAGGCGCGCGTGCTGTTGATCGGCACCGCCGCGGAGTATGGATTCGTCGACGAGGCGGATCTCCCGGTCACCGAGCAGCATCCGTGCCGGCCCGTCGGCGCGTATGCGACGAGCAAGCACGAGGCGGTGCGGGCCGGCCTGGAACTGGCGCGGCGCGGCCGTCTGAAGGTGGTGGCCGCGCGCCCGTTCAATGTCATCGGTCCGGGCCTGCCGCCGTCGCTGGTGCTGGGGGCGGTCCTGAGCCAGGCGGTGCGCGCGGCGCGGGCCGCGGCCGATCCGGTGGTGCAGGTCGGGAATCTGGACGCCCAGCGCGACTTCGTTGCCGTCGGCGACGTGGCGGATGCCTACGTGCGGATGCTTCGCAGCGATTATTGGGGGGAAGTGTTCAACCTTTGCTCCGGGCGTCCCTACGCAGTCCGGGCCGTCGTGGAACTGCTGCTTGCGCGCGCGGGGCGGCCGATCCGCCTAGAGGTCGATCCGGCCCGCGTGCGCCGCTCGGAGGTCCGGGTGAACTATGGAAGCTATGACAAGGCGCGCCGCGCTTTCGGATTTGCACCGGTGACGAGCATCGAGGAGTCGATCCGGGCGATGTGGGATCATGCGATGCGGGAGGCGGCGTGACGGCGATGGCGGACGCGGGACGGGACATCTCGATCGAGGCGCTCTCCGCTCTGGCCACGGGCCGGGCGGCCGAGCTGTTCGCCTCCGACATGCAGGCGCGGGAGGCCGACATCCGCGCCTGCGTCACCGGGCGCCGGGTGCTGGTGATTGGAGGAGCGGGCAGCATCGGCAGCGCCACCGTGCGCGCGCTG
>DATDQT010000061.1:0-6521 GCA_035292085.1 bacterium | reverse complement strand
ATCGGCGGGCAGATAGAGGGCCTGGAGGACGGCAAACGGCGGCCGGGGGAGGCGGGAGGGCAGCAGCGCGCGCTGCAGGGTTTCGGACAGTTCAGCCGACCGTCGCTTCATCTGGTCAAACAACTGGTACCTGGACACGGTCAGTGCGAGGTGATCGGCGATGGGCTGCACCAATCGCACATGTTCCGATGTGTAGAAGGCGGGTGTGGAATGAGCGAAAAACATCGCCCCGACCACCCGTCCGCTGACTGTCATCGGGAACACGATGTATGAGCGAAGACCGGACGAGGCGAGCACCTCGTCTTCGGGAAACTCCTGTGCGAGTGTCGTGTCGACCCGGACGAACGGACGCCCGGTATCGATCACCCGTCCGCGCACCGTTCCCGCTTTGGGACCATCGAGGGTTCGCAGCGGCGGGCGAAGGGGCCAACCCGTGACGTACGGGACCGCCAGGTAATCTGTTTCCGGAACGTGCAGGGCGATGGCGACGCGCCGGAACGGCATGATCGTCTGCAGGACGTCCCCCAGTTCGTCAAGGACGTCGCCGAGGTCGCCCGCGGCCGAGGCGATGCTGATCAGTCGGTTGACGGCATCGACTCGCTCGAGGGCCTGCTCCGCCGTGCTGCGGGCGGTGAACTCCGCGGCGTAGAGGTTCGCGTTGTCGATCGCGGTCGCGGCCCGGTTGGCGAGTTCCTCCGCCAGGGAGAGATCAGCTTCGGTGTATGTCCGGCCCGAGCCGGCGGCCACAAACGAGATGGCGCCCAACATCCGTCCCCGGGCCTGGAGGGGGACGACCATATGGGACGTGATCCCGATGTCGGTGAGCAAGCGCAGATGCTCCGCATCGACCGCCCGGGCAGCCAGATCGCCGGGCGTGATGTGCGGGACCACCTCGGCCCGGCCCGTCTGCAGGACGCGGTAGATGGCGTGGCCGGGGCCGGGCGGGTAGCGGCGGCGGAGGTCCTTGATGAGCGGTTCCCGGTCCGGCTGCTCGTGCGCGGCGGCGACCTGACGCAGCGTGCCGTCGGGGGCCGTCAAATCGACAATGCACCAGTCCGCCAGCGCGGGCACCGCCAGGTGGGCGACAGTGGTCAGCGTGGTCTCGTAGTCCAGCGATCCCGCGAGCGCGCGTCCGGCTTCGGCCAGGAGCTCCACGCGGGCGCGGGCCCGTTCGGCGTCGGCCTTCGCCCGCGACTCCGCCGCGTACCGTTTCGCCATCTGGATCGGGCCGCTGAGGACCGTGGCGACGCGTTCGAGCACGCGCACATCATCGGGGCCGAACGCGTCGGATTCGGTCGAGTCGACTTCCATCAGGCCGAACGCGCGCCATTCCCAGATCAGCGGCACCGCCAGGTAGGAGCGCAGCGGCGTGGTGGGCCGGAACCCCTCGGCGACGACATCGCTGGAGAGAAACGGAGTTCCCTCGTCGATGACCCGCCAGGACCGAGCCGCTCCCCGGGTCAGGCGCTGGCCGAGTGCCCGTGCGGCAAAGGGACCGCTCGCGGCGACGATGACCAGATCGTCGCCTTCCACCAGCGCGATCGACCCGCCGGTGAACCGCACGACGTGACTGAGGTGGTCCAGCGCCGCCAGGAGAATCCGGGTGAGATCATGCTCGCCCGATGCCGACGCGGCGATCGTATTGAGAAGTTCCGATTCTGCCAGCGCTCGGTTGAGCCGTTCTGTGAGGGTGGGGGATCTAACTTTTCGGGGCACTCTGTGCCCAGGACTGGGCGGCACGGACGGCATCGTGCTCTGTGCGGAAGATCGGGAACACCTCGTGCAGCCCCGTAATGGTAAAGATCTTCTCGATCTGGGGCTGAGTGTAGATGAGCCCGACGTTGCCGCCGGACGCTTGGGACTGCTTCAGGACGGCCGTCAGCACAGAGAGCGCGGTGCTGTCCAGGTAGGTCGTGTTGATCAAGTTCACGATGAAGTGGGCGTGCCCTTCGCCCAGCAAATCGGCCATGGCGGATTTGAGTTTCGGCGAGGTGTAGATGTCGAGTTCTCCGGCCACGTCGAGGACCGGAACGCCGTCGACCATGCGGACATTCAATTGGACTTCCACGTAGCGATCCTCCTGACAGGAAGCCGGATGGGGCCGTCTGTCCTAGCCGTTCACCGTGCCGCCGCCGCCCTCCTGCCCTGACGTGCTCGTCCCGTACCAACGTGTCTGCGCAAGTGTCGGGTTCGCGAGTTATTCTGACACGTTGGTACGGGATTCGTTTGGCCGCGAGGCGATGAGGAAAAAGACGGGTGGAACAGCATTCCGACAGGAGGAAACGGGATGGCCGTGGTCGCCGTGTCCAGAGGTGGCGGCTCGACGACGGTCAAGACCGATTGACGTCCACTGCCTTCTCCCCAGCGGTTCCCTGCCAACTCCTTTGGGGGTTAGACCAGACAGGCTACGGGCGAAGTCACTCCGTAGTGGTATAGTGGCTGCGCGGAGGGCGGGGTGATGTGTGCAATGGCCTCGGACGGAACAGGCCGCGCTGTTGCTTGCCCTGGCGGCAGTGGTCGTCGGCGCCCTCGTGTTGCTCGCCGTGCGGCGACCCCCGCCTCCCGTCAGGCTCATTGAGCCGTCTGTGCCGGCAGAGATCGTCGTGCAGGTCGACGGGGCAGTCCTGCGGCCGGGCCTCTACCGCCTCCCACCGGGGTCGCGCGTCGCCGACGCGGTGCGCGCCGCTGGCGGGCCGGCGGCGACGGCTAATCTCGACGCGGTCAACGGCGCGAGGGTGCTGCGGGACGGCGAGCGGATCCGGATCGCCGAGGGCGAGCCGGCGATCCAAACCACAGACGCCCCTGCTCCCGTCAATGTGAATACCGCCACGGCCGGGGAACTCGAATCGCTCCCCGGGATCGGGCCGGTGCTCGCCGCCCGGATCGTCGAGCACCGCACGCGGCACGGTCCATTCCAGACCCTGGAGGACTTGCTGCGGGTCGAGGGTATCGGCCCGGGTCTGCTGAACCGCCTGCGCACTGCGGTGCGGTTCTAGTCACGGAACTCTCCGGTCTCAGCCCGCGTAAGAGAAAGCGGAGGGGCCGGCGTGGAGAGATGGATTGGCGCGATCGCAACCAACACCCTGGCCTGAACTCACCGACGGCGAACTCGCGGCCTACGCAACGCTGGTTGAGCGGTATGGGCGGCAGGTGTACAACATCGCCTATCGCCTGACGGGGCGCGACGCCGATGCCAAGGATCTGGCCCAGGAAGCGTTCATCCGGGTGTTCCGCGCCTTCCGGCGCATTGACCCGGAGGCGCATCTGGACAGCTGGCTGTACCGGATCGTGACCAATCTGTACATTGACTCGCTGCGGAGGCGGCCGAAGGTCCGCCTGGAGTCATTGGACGAACCGCTCACGACGCTCAAAGGCGGCGAGGTGTCCAAGGAGGTCACCGACTCGGCCCCCGGTCCCGAGGCGGCGGTGCTGGACGCGCAGCTCGACAGCGAGGTGCAGCAGGCGCTGCTCGGATTGAACCCGGAACTGCGGATGATCGTCGTGCTCAGCGATGTCGAGGGGTATTCGTACGAAGAGATCGGCGCGATGCTGGCCATTCCGGTCGGGACGGTCAAGTCGCGTCTGCACCGTGCACGGAAGACGTTGCAGAGCAAGCTGGCCGGCGTCCTCGAGCGCCGGCAGAGGAGCGCACAGTAGATGACGCACGCCCGCGCGGAGCGGATGCTCTCCGCGCTGCTCGACAACGAATTGACGGCCGACGAAGTGACGGCGCTGCGCGCGCACGTCGCGGGTTGCGAAGTGTGCCGCGCCGAATTCGAGCGGCTGTCCCAGGTGAAGCGGCTGCTGGCGGCGCTGCCTGAACGCGAGCCGCCGTCTTCGTACTGGACGGCGCTGCGCACCGTGCCGGTCCAGCACGCCGCGCCTGTGCGCCCGGCGCCCCTCGACGCCCTGCGCGCCGTGTTTCGCCGGCCGGCCGCGGCGCTGGCGGCGGCTGCGGCGGTGGTGCTGCTCGTGGTCCTGCCGCTGGCCAAGGGACGCGTCGATCGGCTGCGGGCCGCCGAGATCGGCGTAGACGTGTACGTGCACGAGTATGCCCTCGCGTCCGCCTATGACCCCTTCGCCGATCGAGCCTACCTGGGACTGCTGATTGGTGACGCCGGCCGCACCCTGCTGGGGGAACCCCGGCCGCAGCCGGGGGAGCCGCGATGAGGTGGCGGCACGCCGTGTCGGCTGTTGCACTTGCCGCGCTCCTCATGGCGGCGGCGCCGGCCTGGCCCCAGGCTTCGTCTCGAACTCTGCCCTCGGCCGAAGCGGTGGTGCAGGCCGTGTTGGATGCGCCCGCGTTGATCGACTACGAGGGCACCAAGGTCATGTCCGCCGTCCGGGGCGACCGCGCCCAAACAGTCACAGTTCTCGAATCGTACAAACGCCCGGGGAAACTGCGGCTGGAGTTTCTCTCGCCCGAATCGGTCGGCGCCCGGCTGATCGTCGACGATGGGGCGACGATGTGGCAGTATGAACCGACACTCCACATCGTCATCCAAGGCCCGTCGTTCGTCGGCGGCCGGTCCACCGATGCGCTGCGCGCCGTTGTGAGCCGCTACCGTCCGCGCGTGCTGGGGACGGAGGAGGTCATCGGCCGCGAGACCGTTGTCCTCGCGCTGCAGCCCCGGGGCACCGGCGGCGAACGCCGGTTGTGGGTCGATCGCGCGACGGGCGTCGTACTGCGGACGGAGGAACGGGACCGGGCCGGAGATCTGGCCTTCTCCGCGTTCTTCACGCGGATCAGCTACAGTCTCAACCTCCCGTCGGCCCTGTTCCGCTTTCAGCCGCCGGCTGGGGCGCGGGTGTTTTCCTTCTATTTGGCCGGGGACCCCGTGACGGACGTCTCCAAAGTGCGGGCGCTGGCCGGTTTTGCGGTGATCGCTCCTCAGACCCTCGTCACGAACTACACGTTCCTCTACGGCGCGACCGCAAAGTACGGCGCCTTTTCTGCCGCGACGGTGACCTACGGCGACGGCGTCAGCGTCCTGTCGGTGTTTCAGACGCCTTCCCGCCGCATGGCCTTCCCGCAGGCCGGCACCGTGGTATCCCTCGGCGGCGGCCGGACCGGACGGCTGCTCGATCTGGGCTACTTCCGGATCCTGATGTGGGAAGCCGGCGGCCTTCGCCTCGCGGCCGTCGGGCTCCTCGCGCCCGCGCAGCTCATCGCGATCGCGGAGGAACTGAACCGCTAATTGACACAAGAGACACGAGTGACACAATTGACACGATTGCGTACCTGAATCTCCAATCCCCTTTGGGATGGCGTCGTGCAGGTAACTGTGTCAATCGTGTCAATTGTGTAGATTGGGTAAATTCGTGTGCGCCGACCACGCGCCGCCTCGCTGACCGGAGCCATCGTGACCGCGGCCGCCCTGGCGGCAATTCCTCAGCCCGTGTTGGAGCTTCACCGTGCCGCGGTCGTCGTCGACCTGCACAGCGATGCCCTCCTGGCGTACTCCAGCGGCGCGCGCGACATCGGCGCGCAGTCGTCGGTGGGACACATCGATCTGCCCCGCCTGCGCGACGGGGGCGTCGACGTGCAGGTCTTCGCCGCGTTCGTGCACCCGAAGGAAGCCGCCCACGGGTTCGTCAGGGCGACCCAGCTCCTCGAGGCATTCGACCGCCTGGTGGCCGCGTACCCCAGGGCTATTGGAAAAGCCGCGACCGTGGCAGACATTGAGTCGCTGCGGCGACGCGGCCGGCTGGCCGGCGTGCTGTCGATCGAAAACGGCGACGCGTTAGGCGGCGACCCCAACAACGTCGACGTCTTGTACCGGCGGGGCGTGCGCATCATGTCGCTGACGTGGAATGCCAGCAATGCCCTGGCCGACGGCGCCTCGGAGCGGCGGCGGGGCGGCCTGACGCCGCTGGGGAGAACCGTCCTCCAGCGGATGCAGCGGCTCGGCATCGTGGTGGACGTCTCGCATCTGTCGGAAAAGAGTTTCTGGGACGTGCTCGCCGCCACGCGCGGGCCGTTGATGGCGACACACTCCGCCGCGGCCGCGGTGGTCCCGCACCCCCGCAACCTCACGGACGCGCAGCTGCGGGCGATCGCCGCGCGGGGCGGGGTGGTGGGCGTGAATTTCTACCCGGCCCATGCCGGGGGACCCTCGGTCGACCGGATCCTCAACCAAATCGACTACATGGTGAAAGTGATGGGCGTCGATCACGTCGGCCTGGGGTCGGATTTCGACGGATTCACGCAGACCGTGCGCGGGCTGGAAGACGTGTCCAGACTGCCGAACCTGACCGCGGGCCTGGCCGCCCGCGGCTACACGCCTGACGAGATCCGAAAGATCCTCGGCGGGAACGCGCTGCGCGTCTTCAAGCAAGTGTGGGGACGGTGACGTTTTCAGTGGGGCATGGAAGTCGGCTACTCGTTCTTGATTGTGAGTCAGAGGGAGGCGCGGCGGGCGAGTGGGGCGGTCCCGAGCGGAGATTGGAGGGCGGCAACCACCTCGCAGGCCGTGACGAGCGGGATGTCACGCACCCAGGGAGCGGCGAGAACCACCCAG
>DATDQT010000060.1:0-13460 GCA_035292085.1 bacterium | reverse complement strand
TCGCAAGCCGGTGCGCGACTACCTGCTGAAGCAAGGGCGCTTCGCGCATTTCATCGACGACGACATCGACTACTTCCAGCACAAGATCGACCAGATGTGGGACCGGTGGCTGATTCCAGGGGTCATCCCCTTCATGAAGGATATTGAACACGATCAACCGCCCGCCTAACTCGAGTGGAGCACGGTGATGCGACTCGGGCCTGTCCTCCAGCACAGCGACTGGGGCAGGCCCAAACCTTTTCAGTAGTAGTCCGGTTACTGAACTAGACTCACAGGGGGTGCGGCATGGCGAGATGGCAGGCGGTTCGGAGCGTCACAATTGCAGCCGTCGCGGCGGTGCTGCTCGTTGCGACGATACCCGTGGCCGGTGCGCCGACGACATTCGTGCCCAACCGGCCCATCGAATGGAACATCCCCGCCGGTACCGGCGGCGGCGCGGACCAGCAGGCGCGCTTCATGGCGCCGCTCATTGCGAAGCACAATCTGTCCCCGGTCCCGTTCGTCCCGGTCAACCGCGCGGCGGGCGCGGGGGCGCAGGCGTTCATCTACATGATCGAAAAAGCCGGTGATCCCCATCAGATCCTGATC
The DNA here is from genome assembly GCA_035292085.1 of bacterium. Classification (GTDB taxonomy): domain Bacteria; phylum Sysuimicrobiota; class Sysuimicrobiia; order Sysuimicrobiales; family Kaftiobacteriaceae; genus DASXUC01. The sequence goes on along the minus strand of DATDQT010000060.1, from coordinate 12,872 downwards.
AGTCTCGACAACGTGTTCTTCACCCCGTTGAACCAGGATCTGAAGATGCCGGACGGCACCCGGTTTTCCTGGCAGGACATGACCCCGATCGCCCGGTTGCTGCTGGACAACTTCATCCTGTGGGTCCACAATGACTCGCCCTGGAAGACGTTGGCCGAATTCGAGCGCGCGGTGAAGGCGGCGCCCCGGGGCAGCATCAAGATGTCGGGGACCGGATCGCGGCAGGAAGACGAAATCATCATGGTCCTCCTCGAGCAGACCTGGGGCGTGAAGTTTACCTACGTGCCGTTCGCCGGCGGCGGGGCCGTGGCGGCGGCGCTGGTGGGCAAGCAGGTCGACTTCTCCGTCAACAACCCGTTGGAAGCCATCGGGCATTGGGAAGGCGGCCGCGTGCGGCCGCTGGCGATCTTCGCCTCCCGGCGCGTGGCAGCCGCTCCCTGGAACCGGGTTCCCACGATGCGAGAACAGGGCGTCAACATCGAGTACCAGATGCTGCGGGGCATCTTCGGACCCCCGAATATGTCCACGGCCGCGGCGGTCTGGTACGTGGAGTTGTTCCGGAAGTTGCTGGACACGCCGGACATGGCCGATTTCATCAACCGTGGCGGGTTCGACAAGGCCTTCCTCACCGGTGCGAACTTCACCAGATGGCTGGGGGGGAAAGATGCCGAAGTGCGCAGCCTGATGGTGAAAGCAGGGTGGATCAAGTAAGACTCTCACGGGAGCGGGGAGCGGCAACCGTCCGTTCCCCGTCCCCCGTCCGCAACGAGGTCACCTATGCGCAAGGCTGAGACCGCGGTCGCGGCCCTCCTCACCCTGTTCGCGCTCGGGATGATTCGTGAAGCGACCAAACTGTCCGTCGGGTGGACCGGCATCGGGCCGGGGTCCGGATTCTTTCCGTTCTGGTTGTCCGTCGGCGTGGCGGTGACGGGTATGATCATCCTCACCCAAAGCCTGCGAGCCCCACGCAGGGTGGAGGACTCCGAACCGTTCATCCCGCAGAGGGCCTGGAAACCGCTGCTGATCGTGCTTCTGCCGATGGTGACCGTGATCGCGCTGATGAAGTGGCTTGGGATCTACATCGGCGGGGGATTGTACCTGGCCGGGTACATGCGCCTGGTCGGCCGGTTCCGGTGGCCGATGGTGGCGTTGATCAGTGTGCTGATCCCGGTCGTGCTGTTCTTCATCTTCGAAAAGTGGTTCTTGCTGCCGCTGCCTAAGGGCAGCCTCCTCGAAACGCTCCTGTACGGGAGATAGCCCTTGTCCGTTTTCAACGACCTACTCTTCGGCCTGAGCGTCGCGCTGACGCCAACCAACATGGTTATCGCCGTGGTGGGGCTCATCCTGGGCACGGCGATCGGTGTGCTGCCCGGGTTGGGTGGAACCAACGGCGTGGCGCTCCTGCTGCCGCTGACCTTTACCCTGCAGCCGACGTCGGCCATCATCCTGCTCGCGTCGGTGTACTGGGGGGCAATTTTCGGCGGCGCCATTACCTCCATTCTCTTCAACATTCCCGGGGAGCCGTGGTCGGTCGCGACCACGTTCGACGGGTACCCGCTCGCCAAGCAGGGGAAACCGGGCCTCGCGCTGACGGCGGCGTTCACGTCGTCGTTCATCGGCGCGCTGGTCGCGATCGTGTTGTTTACGTTCTTCGCGCCCCCGCTGGCGGAACTGGCCTTGAAGTTTGGACCACCGGAGAACTTCGCGGTGCTGCTGCTGGCGTTTTCGACCTTCACCGGGCTGGGCGGGGGCAAACCCTCCAAGACGATCCTGATGACCCTGCTCGGCCTGCTGCTCTCCACCGTAGGATTCGACATCATCACCGGGAGCCCGCGTATGAACTTCGGGCTCGTGCCGCTGCAGTCGGGGATCAACTTCATCGTTATCGCCATCGGGCTCTTTGGGCTGGGCGAGATCTTCCTGACCGTGGAGGAAGGACTGCGGTTGGAAGGGGTCAAGGGCCGGATCAGTTTTCGCGACCTCCTGGAGACTTGGAAGATGTTCCCCAGTTACCTCGTCACCATCATCCGGTCCGCGATCATGGGGTTCTGGATCGGCGTGCTGCCCGGCACCGGCGCGACCCCGGCCTCGTTCATGAGCTACGGGCTGGCCAAGCAGTTCAGCAAACACCCGGAAAGGTTTGGTAAAGGTGAGGTCGAAGGCGTCGTGGCGCCCGAGACCGCCGCACATGCCGCCGGCATCGGGGCGCTCCTGCCGATGTTGACGCTCGGCATCCCCGGATCCCCCACCGCGGCGGTGATGCTGGCGGGGTTCTTCATCTGGGGTTTGAACCCCGGCCCACTGCTGTTTGCCACCAACCGGGACTTCGTCTGGGGACTGATCGGGTCGATGTACGTCGCCAACGTCATCGGCGTCATCCTGGTGCTGACGTTGGTGCCGGCGTTCGCCGCGATCAACCGGGTGCCGTTCTCAATCCTGGCGCCGCTGATCGTCATCATGTCCAGCATCGGCGCGTACGCGACCAACAACCAAATTCTCGACCTCTGGCTGATGCTGGGGTCCGGCGTGGTCGGGTACATCTTCAAGAAGCTGAACTACCCGCTGGCGCCGCTGGTCGTCGCCCTGGTGCTTGGTGACATGACGGAACAGGCGCTGCGGCAGAGCCTGATCATGTTCCAGGGGAACCCCGCCGTCTTCTTGCAACGTCCGATCACGATCCTGTTCCTGGCCGCGACCGCGTTGTTGTTCGCCCTGCCCGCGATCCGCGAATACGGCAACCGACGCCGCCAGGCCCGCACACCGCAGCCGGACGCGGCCTGAGCTGCGACTCCGCGGTCCGGTCGATTCGGGTAGAATGACAGGGCGATGAACTTACACTTCGACGTCGGCGTCCTCCTGATCGTCCTCCAGCTGATCTACCTGGAGGGCATCCTGTCGATCGACAACGCAGCCGTGCTGGGGGCGATGGTCAGCCATCTCCCGTACAAGGAGCCCATCCCCTGGCCCGGCCCGCTCCGGTTCATGCAGAAGCCGGTCCACCGCCTCCTTGGCGGCCAGCGGATGGCCGCGCTGAAGGTCGGGCTGCTCGGCGCGTACATCGGACGCGGCAGCATGCTGTTCATCGCCACCTGGGTCGTCCAGAACAAGTGGTTGCTCCTGCTGGGCGGGCTCTACCTCATCAAGCTGGCCGCCGATCACCTGGGGGAGACGCCGGCGCAGGCGCGGGAGGCCGCGAACGAGGCCGCGGGCGAACCCGTGGTGCGGGTCGGCCGGTCGTTCTGGAGCGTGGTGCTGGCCGTCGAACTCGCCGACCTGGCGTTCAGCCTCGACAACGTCGTGGCGGCGGTGGCGCTGTCGCGGGAACTGTGGGTTGTCTTCCTGGGGGTCGCTTTGGGTATCATCACGATGCGGTTCGCCGCCGGGATCTTCGTCTACCTCATCTCGCGCTATCCCGAACTGGAAGCCGCCGCCTACCTGCTGGTGTTCAATATCGGCGTGATGCTGCTCCTGGAGGATTTCGCCGGTATTCATCCCACGGATCTGCAGAAGTTTGTGGTCTCGGTCGGCACGCTGGGGGTCACGCTGCTGTGGGGACGGAGCGCGGCCGTGCGGCGGTTTGCGCGGAACTTCCGGTGGCTCCGGCGCGTGCTCGGGCTGGTCAACCTCCTCTTCGTCTATGCCTTGAAACCGCTGACGTGGTTGTTCGGCGGCAGCGTCATGGTGGTGCGGTCCCTCGCCTTCATGCTGACGGTCCGGCGCCGCGCGCGGCAGGCCGATCTCTCCGAGGAATTGCTCGGGTCGCCGTCCCTGGACGGGGACCGGCGCCGCCTCCGTCGAGGCCGCGGCAGGCAGCCGACGCGCCGGCCCTCGTGAGCTCCTTCGACTCGCTGCGCTCGCTCAGGACCTGCGGCTTGACACATTCCCCCGGTTCTGCGAAGGTGTGAGTAATGATCTGCTGCTACATGCCCCGACAATGCATCTGTTTTAGGCGGAGGCAGGTTGTGCCTTCGCTGCGTCGTTTCGCGTAGTTCCCTCTGGCACACAACCTGACTCCGCTTCCACCGCCGGACTGAGTCCTGGACCCAGGACTCAGCGCCCTGAACTCGAACGAGCGGAGGCTCCGGACATGAGAGTCGATCACAACGCAATCAAGTTTTCCCAGGTTGTGCTGACGGTCGTGGCCCTGGTCGCATTCGCCGTTGGTGCCGTCTGGCTGGTCGGCGTGCTGGCCATCATCATGGCCGTCAGTACGGCGGTGCCGCCGTGGGGTCCGTTTCGGGTGCTCTACCGGTCCGTCGTGCTGCCGGCGGGGTGGCTGCGGCCGAACATCGTCGACGACGATCCCGCGCCGCACCGCTTCGCCCAGGGTGTCGGCGCCGCGTTTCTCGGAGCATCCTGGATCGCGCTCACGGCGCAGGCATCGGCGCTCGGGTGGGTGCTCACCGTGATCGTCGCCGCCCTGGCCATGTTGAACGTGCTGGCCAACTTCTGCGCCGGATGCTTCGTGTACTATCAACTGCGCCGGTACGGGCTGATTCGGCGGGCGGTCTAGTCCCGTACCAACTCGATAGCTCGGCCTGTTTTCTAGCGTGGGTGAAGTAACCGGAGAAGAACAGATGTCGCCAAACAAGTTGGTACGGGACTAGGATCGTGGACGCCCGGCTGACCGTCCTCGTGCTCATCGCCGCCGCCGTGGTGGTGGTCTGGGCCGCCCTCGCGTGGCGCACCCGGCGCTTCCGCGTCGCTCCCGCCGCGGATCTGCTCTCGTTGCCGCGCGGGACGCGGGCGCTCGTCATCGCGTTCACCACGCCGGACTGCGCCCCGTGCCGGATGCAGCAGCGGCCGGCGCTGGAGCAACTCCACCGTGCGCACCGGCAGGACGTCGAGGTACGCGAAGTGGATGCGACCGTGGACCCGCGCCTGGCGGACCGGTTTGGCATTCTCAGCGTGCCGAGTACGGTCGTCATCGCTCGGGACGGAACCGTCCTCGCCATCAACCACACCCTGGCCGCGGCCCCCAAACTCGCGGCGCAACTCGGGCTCAACGGCGCTCTTCGGGCTTGAATCGGCGGCCGCCCGCGTGCTACAATCCCCTGCACATATGGCGATGAGGGGGTCCCGCCCCTGAGCCGGCCGCGAGCCTAGACGGCGAAACGGCCCGGGCCTCGCACCGAGAACGCGAACAGAGCGCCGGCGGAATGCCGGAATGAGGGTGGTACCACGGGCACGTCCCGTCCCTTGCGGACGGGACGTTTTGTTTTAGACGGGAGGAGAGGCCAATGGTGGTGGAGCGCGAGACGGTCCGGGACATCCCAAAGAAGGCCGACAATATGAGCGAGTGGTACACGGCCGTGGCATTGAAGGCGGAACTGGCGGACTACACGCCGATCCGCGGGTTCATGGCGATCCGGCCATACGGGTACGCGCTGTGGGAGGCGATTCAGTCCTGGCTCGACCGCCGGTTCAAAGAGACCGGGCACATGAGCGCGTACTTCCCGCTGCTCATCCCGGAGAGCTTTCTGCAGAAGGAAGCCGAGCACGTCGAGGGCTTCGCCCCGCAGGTCGCCTGGGTCACGCGGGGCGGGGACGAGGAACTCGCCGAGCGTCTGGTGGTGCGCCCGACGTCGGAGGCCATCATCCTGCCGATGTACGCGAAGTGGATTCAATCGTACCGGGACCTGCCCGTGCTCCTGCTCCAGTGGAACAGCGTCGTGCGGTGGGAGAAGTCCACGCGGTTGTTTCTGCGCACGTCCGAATTTCTGTGGCACGAAGGTCACACCGCGCACCGCACCGAGGACGATGCCGACAGCGAGTGCCGCCTGATTCTGGGGATCTACAAGCAGCTGCTGGAGGAGATCATGGCGATTCCGGTGCTGGTGGGCACGAAGCCGCCGAGCGAGCGGTTCGCCGGAGCGACCAATACCTACACGCTGGAGGCGCTGATGCCAGACGGTCAGGCCATCCAGGCGGGCACGTCGCACTTTCTGGGCCAGAACTTCGCCAAGGCGTTCAATGTGAAGTTCCTGGACAGCGACAACCAGGAGAAGTACATCTGGTCCACGTCCTGGGCGGTCAGTACTCGGCTGATCGGGACGCTGATCATGGCCCACGGGGACGACCGGGGCCTCGTGTTGCCGCCAAAGATGGCCCCATACGAGGTCGTGATCGTGCCGATCCTCGGCAAGCAAGAGGACCCGCAGGTGCTGGCGGCGGCGCGCGCGCTGGCGGAGCGGCTGCGCGGCCGCTTCCGCGTCCGGCTCGACGACCGCGAGGCGTACACACCGGGCTGGAAGTTCAACGAATGGGAACTGCGGGGTGTGCCGGTCCGCGTCGAGATCGGGCCGCGGGACGTCGCCTCAGGCCAGGTGGTGCTCGTGCGCCGCACCGGCCTGACGAAGGATGCAGTCAGCACGGACGCGGCGCCGGAGGCGATCGCCACCGCGCTGAACGAGATCCAGCAGGAGATGTACAGCCGCGCCAAGGTCTATCTGGACAGCCACACGACGGCGGCGGCGACGCTCGATGAGGCGGTTGAGCGCCTGCAGGAGCGGCGCGGATTCGTCAAGGTGGGCTGGTGCGAACGCCAGGAATGTGAGGACACGCTCCGTGAAAAGAGCGGCGCGTCGCCGCGCGTGATCCCACTGGATGAACGTCCGTCAGGAGAGACGTGCGTGGTGTGCGGAAGGCCGGCCACGGTGTGGATGTACTGGGCGCGAGCGTATTAGTCTTGAGCCGGTGGGAGGGAGGCGGGAGCCTCTCCCCGAGAGCACTTCACGGGGACCCCTCAGGCTCCCGCCTCCCTCCCACCGGCCTGAGTATGTCTCCTTCGTGAGGAAGAAGGCGGATGCCCGCACCCCGTCCCTCTGTCGATGATGTAGAAGACTTGCAGGCTCTTCGCCTGCGCCTGCACAGATTGGACCCATCGCGGTCGCTGTGCGATGTTCGCGCGGCGGTCGCGTTCGTTCGGGAACGGAAGGTCGTGCTCTCCGCCGGCCGCTCCAGCCTACCGATGTTGGCCGAAGCGATCGTCGGCCATGCGATTCGAGGCAGCTGGATGGCCGATCCGGAGGTATTCCGGATCCATCGGCTGATGCGCCGCGTGCACCGGTCTCCCGCCCTGGTCAGTGCGCCGCTCATCGAAGGCAAGGAGACCATGATCGACGCAGCGTTGGGCCCAGCCGTCCAGCGCATCGCGGGCGATGGAACCCGCCGGGAAGCGGTGATCCACCGCCTGCCCCCGCCGGCGCGTGCGCTTCTCCGCGAGGTGGAGTCCTCGGGCGAAGTCCGGATGGATCGCTGGCGGGTCTCCGCGGCCGCCGGCCGTGATGCCCGTCTTCGTCTGGTTGCGCAGTGGCTAGTTTCCAGTGCCTCGATTCACACGGAGTCCGGATACCACACCGCGCTGGTTCGGCCGTGGCGCACGTCAGCCATCGCCGTGCGGTTCGCCAAATCGGCTGCCCGCCTGGATTATGATGATGCCTGCCGGAGGCTGTGGCAGGCTGCTGCACGCTCTGCGGTGATCGTCCCGGAGCGCGAAGCCCGCCGGTGGTTTCCGTTCGGGGATGCGGGGTTGGGCGATCTGATCGATGCCGGACGGATTCAGCGGCTCACCGCCGCCAGGCGGACCTGGCTCATCGGCCAAGAGTAACCAAAGTCGTCATTGCGAGCGCAGCGAAGCAATCTCAGTGCTGGGATTGCTTCGTCGCTAACGCTCCTCGCAATGACTGCTGTGTAGTTAATCCAGGAAGAGCGGCACGATCTCGTACTTGTTGACGTCGAGCAGGCCGCGGTCGGTGATCTTCAGGGCGGGGATGACCGACAGTGCCAGGAACGACAGCGTCATGAATGGATCATCCAGGCGGCTGCCCATACGGTGGGCCGTCTGCTGCAGCCGGCGCACAGACTCGGCGACTTCGGCGACAGGACGGTCGGACATCAGCCCGGCGATCGGCAGGGGCAGGGTGGCCACCTCGCGTCCGGCGACCGCCACCTGACCGCCTTTCATTTCGATCAACACCTCCACGGCCGCGCGCATGGACTCATCGTCGGCCCCGACGACGATGATGTTGTGCGCGTCGTGGGAGACGGTCGACCCTAAGGCTCCCAGCTTCAGTCCGAAGCCCCGGACGAAGCCGATCCCGACCCGGCCGCTGCCGGTGTGGCGTTCGATGACGGCAATCTTCAACAGGTCCCGGCCCACATCGGCGGCCGCCTCGCCGTTCACGATCTTCGGATCATCGACCGCCGGTTCGGTGACGATTTGGTCGGGGACCACCTGGATGACACGCATCCGGCCGCCGGAAGCCGGCACCGTGAAGCGCAGGCTGTCGCGGCGGACATTCATCGAGACCGGCAGTGTCGGCAGCGGGACGGGCCGCTCGTACGGGAGCAGCGTGCCGTGCTCGGCGACGAGCCGTCCGCCCCGATACACCTGCAGCGGCCGCGGTGCCCGCAGATCCTCGAACGTGACCAGGTCGGCCCGGCGTCCAGGGGCCACGGCGCCGCGATCGTAGAGCCGGAAGCACTCCGCGGCGTTGAGACAGGCCAGTTGCAGTGCCAGCATCGGGTCCAGCCCCCACGCGATCGCCTGCCGCACCATCGAGTCGATGTGGCCGACGTCGAGGAGGTGCATCGGATTGCGGTCATCCGTCACAAAGAAGCAGCGCCGGGCGGTCTTCTGCGTGACGAGCGGCAGCAGGTCGATGAGGTTGCGCGCCGGGGACGCCTCGCGGATCATCACGTACATCCCCTTCTGCAGTTTCTCGCGGGCCTCGTCCACCGTGGTGCACTCGTGGTCGGAGACGATCCCGACCCCCACGTACGCGTTGAGGTCCAGCCCGCGGAGCCCGGGGGCGTGTCCGTCGATGATGCGCGGTCCGGCGGCGGCCAGCTTCGCCAGGACGTCAGGGTCGCCGTCGAGGACGCCCGGATAGTTCATCATCTCCGCCAGGCCGGGAACCCACCGGTCTTGCAACAGCACGGCGAGATCCGTCGCCCCCAGGGTCGCCCCCGAGCTTTCAAACGGGCCGGCCGGCACACACGACGACGCCATCAGGTGGACGGACAGCGGGTTGTACTTGGCCGCTTCGAACATGTACCGGAACCCGGTCATGCCCAGTACGTTGGCGATTTCATGGGGATCGGCCACGACCGTGGTCGTGCCGTGGGGGACGACCGCGTGCGCGAATTCGGGGATGTTGACCATCGCGCTTTCGATGTGGACATGCCCGTCGATGAAGCCGGGGGCGAGATAGTGGCCGTGGAGATCGTGGACCTGCCCGGCGGTGTAACTCCCCGCGGGCCCCACGCCGGCGATGCGGCCGTCGGCGACGGCGACCTCGCCGTCGATGATCTCCTGGGCGTAGACGTCGATGATCTTCGCGTGGGTGAGCACGAGGTCGGCAGGTTCCCGCCCACGTGCGACCCGGATGTAGCGGGAGACGTCCATGATTGGAGCACGCTTTCAGTGGTCCCGGGTTGCTTCCTGCACCCCGCTGGGGAGGGTTTCGGTTCACCTAACAAGAAGGTGCCGGAATTGTGGCGCACATTCTCCCCTACAATGGTCAGACGCACTACGATTTACAGATTGCCGGCGTGGTTCGGTCGCTGCCCCTCATTCAGGTGGCGCCGGATACCTGGATCGCGTACTACTATAGCCTGGGCGACACCGAGGTCATCGACCGCGCCGCCAAGCTGCTCGCGCCGCAGTTGAACAGTCCCGACATCCTGATCACCACCGAGATCAAAGGGATCCCGCTGGTACACGCGATCGCGACGAACCTGGGACTCAAACCCTACGTCGTCTGCCAGAAGCGGATCCGGCCGTTCATGCTCTCCCCGCTGGTCGTGCGGTACAAGCCCATTACGGCCAAAACTGAGCAGGAACTCTACCTCGACGGGCGCGATGCGGTGAAGGTGAAAGGGAAGCGCGTCGCGCTCGTGGATGATGTCTTCAGTACCGGCGAGACCGTGCGTGCGATGGAAGGGCTGGTGGCTCAGGCCAAGGGCACGATTGTCGCCAAGGCGGCGATGTTGCTCGAAGGTGAGGAGATTCCGGGAATCTCCCACTTGGCGATTCTTCCCATCTTCAAATCCGCTTGAACTGCGCGGTTTGCACAAGGTACTACCCATGGACATACTGCTGCCTCGAACGCTCGATGAAGCGTTGGAACTGAAAGCGACGCGGCCGCAGGCGGTCCCGATCGCGGGCGGGACCGATCTCATGGTGGAGCTGAACTTCGATCGCCGGCGGCCGGAGGCGATCCTCGATATCTCGCGGCTCCCCGAACTGCGCGTGTGGATGCACGAAAACGGCAGTTTCTTTCTCGGCGCCGGCGTGACGTACAGCCGGATCGTCGGCGGCCTGGCCCCGTTTGTCCCGCTCGTGCAGGCCTCGCGGACCGTTGGTTCGCCCCAGATCCGCAATGCGGGCACGGTTGGAGGCAACCTCGGCACGGCTTCTCCTGCCGGCGATGCGCTGCCGGTGCTCGCCGCCTACGACGCGCAGGTGGTGCTCGCCGCGGCCGGCGGCCGGACACGCACGATGCGTTGGTCCGAGTTCCTCACGGGGCCGAAGAAGACGGCGCTGGCATCCGACGAGTTGATCGTCGGGGTGCGCTGGAAACCCATCCGCGGGCCCGGGTCATTCTCGAAGATTGGCACCCGTAACGCCATGGTCATCGCTGTGGCCGGTCTCTGCCTGGTGATGGACGAGGATGGCCGGACGATTCGGGTCACTCTGGGATCTGTAGGCCCGACGATCCTGCGGGCATCTGAGGCGGAGTCCTACGCGGCCTCGGCGATGACCCGCGCAGGTCTGTGGGAGGATCCGGCGGGGAGGTTGCCCGCGCAGACCGTCGAGGAGTTCGGGGAGCGCGTGGCCGCGGCCGCCAGGCCGATCGATGACGTCAGAGGGTCTGCCGCCTATCGCCGCCATGCCTGCCGCATCCTGGCGACACGGGCGCTGCGGTGGGCGCTCGACGATCGGAAGCAGGGAGCCGGGTAGAACGCAATGCGAGTGCGCACTCGGGTCAACGGGGAGTGGCGGGAGGCCGAGGTCTGGCCCGGGGCCAGTCTCCTGTACTTCCTGCGCGAGTCGCTGGGATTCGTCGGTTCGAAGAATGCGTGCGAGCAGGGAGAGTGCGGCTCGTGCTCGGTGTGGCTCGATGACCAGCTGGTTTGCGCCTGTCTAGTTCTCGCCGCTCAGGCCGCGGACCGGGACGTGCGGACGGTGGAAGCTCTGGCAGGGCCCGACGGGCTCCATCCCGTGCAGGACGCCTTCCTCGAGGCCGGCGCGGTGCAGTGCGGGTTCTGTACCCCCGGACTGATTGTCGCGGTGGCCGATCTCCTCATGCATGATCCGCATCCTAGCGATTCCGTCATCCGCGAGGCGCTGTCGGGAAATCTCTGCCGCTGCACGGGCTACGCGAAGATCATCGACGCGGTGCATCTGGCGGCGGAACGGATGAACCGCGGATGAAATACCTTCTGTCATTGCGAGGCCGAAGGCCGAAGCAATCTCAGTCCTGGGGTTGCTTCGCTACGCTCGCAATGACAGCTGTGAGGTAGCATGTCGTCGGTTCTCATCGATTCCTGCGACGTGGTCGTCGCGATGGACGACGCCGGGACCGAGATCGCCGGCGGGTCGATCCTGATGGTCGACGGCGTCATCGTGGAAGTCGGACGCATCGAACCGCGGCTCGGCGCCGAGGTGGTCAGCGGCCGCGGGATGGTGGCCCTTCCAGGATTGATCAACGCGCATCATCACCTCTATCAAGCGATGACGCGCGCCCGGGCCCAGGAGCAAGGCCTGTTCGGGTGGCTACAGCGACTCTACCCGATCTGGGCCGGTCTCGATGTGGAGTGGATGCGGGCCGCGGCAGGAGTGGGGCTCGCCGAGCTCGCGCTGTCCGGATGCTCCACGACGGCCGATCATCACTACGTCTTCCCTAGCGGGGTCATGGGTATTTTCGAAGCGGAGATCGACGTGGCCCGTGCCATCGGCCTGCGGTTCCATCCCTGCCGCGGGTCGATGGACCTGGGCGCGTCCGCCGGCGGCCTGCCGCCCGACGCGATTGTGGAGGATACCGACGCGATCCTCTCCCATACCGAGGCGGCCGTACACCGGTACCACGATTCCGGTCCAGGATCGATGGTCCGCGTGGCGGTGGCGCCGTGCTCCCCGTTTTCAGCCACCCCGCGGCTGATGACCGAATCGGCCGCGCTGGCCCGGCGGCTCGGCGTGCGGCTCCACACTCACATCGCTGAAACCGTGGACGAGGATGCCTACTGCCTGGAGAAGTTCGGCCGGCGTCCGGTGGAACTGCTGGAGGAGCTGGGCTGGCTGGGGTCTGACGTCTGGCTGGCCCACTGCGTGCACCTCAGCGACGACGATCTGCGGCGCATTGCGCGGACCGGGACAGCGGTCGCGTGGTGTCCGTCGTCCAACCTGCGGCTGGGGTCGGGTATCGCCCCGGCGCGCGCGCTGTTGGATGCGGGGGCGGCGGTCGGTCTGGCGGTCGACGGGTCCGCCTCCAACGACACGGGGCACATGCTCGCCGAGGTGAGACAGGCCATGCTCGTGGCTCGCCGGGAACGCCCGGACGGATTGACGGCGCGCGATGCGTTGCGCATCGCGACGCGCGGCGGTGCCGCATGTCTGGGGCGGGATGACGTCGGCTCGCTCGAAGCGGGCAAGCGCGGGGACGTGGCGCTGTTTCGTGTCGACGGCTTGTCCTTTGCCGGCGCCGACGCCGATCCTGTGGCCGCGCTCGTGTTCTGCTTTCCCCGGCGCGTCGAGCACTTGTTTGTGGAAGGGCGCGCCGTCGTCCGCGAGGGCCGGCTCGTCACGCTCGATGAACAGACGCTGGCCGCCGACGGCCATCGTGTCGGACGCCGGATCGCCGGCGAGC
>DATDQT010000059.1:0-3252 GCA_035292085.1 bacterium | reverse complement strand
GCGAATGGATCGATGCGAAGTCGGGGCACGTGCTCACCGACATCAACCCCGCCGATACCAGCGACGTGGTGGCCGAGTTCCCCTCGATGGAGGCCGCCGACGTGCATCGCGCCATCGACGCCGCCTCGGATGCGTTCCCGGCCTGGAAGGCCATGACTCCCGTCGCCCGCGGTGCCGTCATGCAGCGCGCCGCGGCCCTCATCCGCGAGCGCGCCGACGCGATCGCCCGCGACCTCACGCGGGAGATGGGCAAGACCCTCCGCGAGGCCAACGGCGAGGTCATCCGCGCGTCTTATTTCTTCGACTATTACGGCGCCTACGGCCGGCTGCCCGTCGGCGACTACCTGCCCGATGAACGGGACGGCGTGTTCACGTTCACGGTGCGGGAGCCGCTGGGCGTGGTCGTCGCCATCGCCCCCTGGAACGACCCGGCGCTCACGCCCGCGCGAAAGATCGCGCCGGCGCTCATCGCCGGCAACACGGTCGTCCTCAAACCGGCCACGCTCACGCCGCTATCGGCCTGGCACCTGCTGCGTGCCCTCCACGACGCGGGGCTGCCTCGGGGCGTCGTCAACATGGTCACCGGCCCTGCGCGGGCGGTCGGCAATGCGCTGCTCGACCATCCCGCGGTGCGGGCGATCACCTTCACGGGCTCGACGGTGGTGGGTCTTGACCTCCAGGCGAAAGTGGCCGGCCGCAACATCCGCGTGCAGACGGAGATGGGCGGCAAGAACGCCATGGTCGTCCTCAAAGATGCCAACCCCACGCTGGCTGCCGATCTCGCCGCCGCGGCCGGGTTCGGCCAGTCGGGGCAGCGCTGCACCGCGACCAGCCGCGTGATCGTGGAAGCGCCGATCGAAGACGCGTTCGTCGATGCGTTCCTGTCCACGACCAAACAGATCCGCGTCGGACCGGGTCTCGAGGAGTCCACCACCATGGGCCCGGTTGTCGACGACAGCCAGCTGCAGACGGTGCTGACCGCGGTGGACCGCGGAAAGAGCGAGGGTGCGGAAGTACTCTTCGGCGGCGACCGCCTCAGCGGCGCGCAGTACGATCGCGGGTACTTCGTCGCCCCGACCATTCTAGGCAATGTGTCCTCGACGATGACGGTCGCGCAGGAGGAAATCTTCGGCCCCGTCGTGGCGGTGATGCGCGCCGCCGACGTCGCGGAGGCCATCGCGCTGGTCAACAGTACCCGCTACGGGCTGTCGTCGTCGGTCGTGACGCGGAGCCTGGAAGCCGCCCACGCCTTCGCCCGGGGCGTCGACACCGGCTGCGTGGCGGTGAATCTGCCTACGGTCGGGTGGGACGTACACACGCCATTTGGTGGGTTCAAGGACTCGGGGTCGCCCTTCAAGGAGCACGGCGTCGAAGGGCTCCAATTCTACACGCGCGTCAAAAGTGTCGCCATGCGCGTGGCGGGGATCTGAGGCTTACCCAATGACAGAAGGGATACGCCTTAGAACCGGGGGTTCTGCGGCTGGAAGTTGGGCGGATTCCCCGGAATCGGTGTCGGCGCGCCCGGCCCAGGCTGCGGACCGAACGGGATACCCGGTAGTCCCGGAATCGCCGGCCCCTGGTATGGTGTGAGCGGGAAGTACTCGGGCGGGCTGTCGGGCACCCCGCGCTGTCCCTGGGGACCCTGCCCGGGCCGCAGTTGGTACAGGCGCCCCTGGTAGTAGAAGAGGATCACTGGTTCGCAGTCCTGACCCTGCTGATTTCCCCGACCCGGCTGATCGTCTCGCCCCTGGCCGGGCATCGGCAGCGGGATGAACTCCTGCAGCGGCGGCGGGCTCTGGACGGGCGCGGCGGCGACCGGTCCGATCCCTGAACCACTCGCGCTGCTCGGGTTCAGGGCAGCGTGTGCGGCGGCGGCCTGCGATCCCGCGTGGAAACCGACCACGTACATCACCGCCCCCAGCGCGACGATTGCGCCCCCCAATATGAGCATCAGTCCCGTACGCCGAGCCATCAGACGCCTCCGCCCCGAATTCTTTCCTCTATAGACGAGTATTCTACCAGCCGGGTGTAACGGCCTACCGCCCCTCCGGTCATTGCGAGGAGCGTAGCGACGAAGCAATCTCGTAGCGCTGGGATTGCTTCGCTTCGCTCGCAATGACCACAAGAATTGTGTACATTGTGTGCATGGCCCTATTGTTCACCTTTCCATGTGGGTCCTGCGGCCGGAAGTACACCGTCTACTACCCCAAGGCCCTGATGTACGAATTGAGCGGCACCGCGCCGCGGCAGCTCGGCGAGCAGGAGGACGCCGCCGAGTTGGCGTCCGGCGCGGTCGAGGCGGCGCGGACGACCGCGGAGCAGGCGGGCAACATCTGGATTGACGCCGCGGTCGAGCTCGAGCGGGTCTGCGTCTGCGGCAAGAAGCTCGATTTCAACCTGATGCATCATCCCCGCGTCCCCCAGTCCAAGATCGTCGTCCAGAAACGGCAGACCGGCCTCATCCCGTTTCCGGGCGAAGTCAAAAAGCGCTGAATTTCCGCGGCGCTGGGGAACAAAGGTTCCGAATTGACGGGTTCGACAGCGCAGGAGTAGCATGAATGTAGCCAGCGGGGTGTGAGCCTAGATGGGGGGATGTTAGCCTCCTAGGTTAACCCGGCCTAACTGGGTCGCAGCCGCTGGCTTTCCTGTTCCCCCGTTAACGTCCCCGCCCAGGCCCGTTCCAACGCGACAGGCGTCGAATCGAACGGCGCGGCACTGGACTGTCGTGTTGGAACGGGCCCAGGAGTTGCGCATTCCACGGCAGAAGTGGGCCTGCGGAGGTCGTCCCCCGTGAGTCCATCCGATCTGCGCGAGCGACACCGGCTTGCCCCTGAGCACCTGCGGTGGGTCTGCGACCCGGCCGGGTTCTCCTTCGACACGACCGCCGAACTGCATGCCGACGAGGTCATTGTCGGCCAGGACCGCGCCGTTCAGGCGCTGGACCTCGGCCTGTCGATGACCCAGCCCGGTTATCACGTCTTCATCTCGGGTCCGGTGGGCACCGGCCGGACCACCTACGCGAAGAAGAAAGTGCAGGCGGCCTCGGCGGCCCGGCCCACCTCGCCGGACTGGTGCTACGTGTACAACTTCCAGCAGCCCGACCAGCCCATTGCCGTGTCCCTGCCGCCCGGTACCGGCGCCCAGTTCCGCAAAGACATGGACGAACTCGTCACCGAACTGCAGGACCTCATCCGCAAGCTGTTCAGCAGCGAGCGCTTCGAAGAGCGGAAAGCCGAGCTGCTGGCGGAGTTC
>DATDQT010000058.1:0-38146 GCA_035292085.1 bacterium | reverse complement strand
CCCTGATGACTCGCTTCTGCTGAGCATGGGCGACGTCGCGGGACACGGCGTCCCCGCGGCGGCCGAAATGGGACAGGTCCGCCATCTCGTGCAGGCCTATGGGCTGGAGGGTCGGCGGCCGGCGGAGATCATCGGCGCGGTGAACCGGTTCCTGTCTGCGCTCCCCGACGGCCATCAGTTGTCCCTCTGGGTCGCGATCCTCGATCCGGCCTCGGGCCGTCTGGTTCACTGCGGCGCCGGCCATCCACCGGCCCTGCTCGTCTTGCCGGACGGCACGGTGCAGTTTGGTGCGACGGCGGGTCCACCGGTCGGGTTCACCCTGGCGCGGGAATACCGCGAAGAGGCATTGCGCCTGCCCCCAGGGTCGCGGCTGTTCACGTATACGGATGGCCTGCTGGAGTCCACCCGCGACATTGCCGGCGCGGAACAGCGGCTCCGACAGGCCGCGGTCGACACCAAGGATCTGGCCGCCGCCGACGCCCTCACGCGGATTGTCGACCGGGTGCTCTCAGGCACGCCGCACGAAGACGACGTCGCCGTATTGATGGTGCAGCTCACGGAAGAGGGGGCGCCGCTGGAGTTCGAACTGCCCGCGGTCCCCGAGAGTCTGCCGCGCGTCCGCCGGGCGATGCGCATCTATGCCGGGCGCCTGGGCCTGACCCCCGATCAGGTGGACTCCGTGGTGATCGCCGTGGGCGAGGCGACGCTCAATACGGTCGAGCATGCGTACCGCGGCTCGCCCGACGCGCTGGTGGTACGCGCACGGCCCAGCGGCGCGTCGCTGATTGTCGAGGTGATCGACCGCGGGCAGTGGCGCAGTGTTGCCCAGCGCGGCCGCGGCCGCGGCACCCGTATTATGGAAGGGTTCGCCGGCACCGTGCAGACGCGCACGGAGCCGGCGGGCACCACGGTGGAACTCACCTTCTCAGTAGGCAGGTTATTGGGTTAGTCCTCGATGAGGCCGCGCAGTCGTCGGAGGGCATCGCGCTGAATCCGCGAGACGTGCATCTGCGAGATGCCGAGTCTTTTCGCGATATCGGACTGGGACAATCGGTCGTAATATCGCAGCTGCAGGACCTCCCGCAGCCGGTCCGGCAGCGAGGCCAGGGCGGTCTCGAGCGTGTGCCGGTTTTCCATCCGCTCGAGTTCGGGATCTTCCGTCCCGAGGTAATCCATCAGCGACGACGCGTGCTCGTCCCCGCCTTCGCCGAGATCCGCGTCCAGCGACGCCGGACTGTACGCGCGGCCGAGTTCGAACGCTTCTACCACCTCTTCAAACGGCACACCCGTCTCCGCGGCGATCTCCGGAATCGTCGGCGACCGGCCCAGCCGCTGGGCTAACCCCTCCACGGCCTTCATCAGGGAGTTGTTCAACTCGCGCAGACGCCGCGGGACCCGGACCGCCCAGAACTTGTCGCGGAAGTGCCGCTTGATCTCCCCCACGATCGTCACGGTCGCGTAGGTCGTGAACTCGATGCCGCGGGTGGGATCGAACCGGTCGACTGCCTTCAGCAGGCCGATCTGGGCGACCTGGGTGATGTCCTCCAGCGGCTCGCCGCGGTTGGCGAACTTGCGCGCCAGGTAGGCGGCCAGGCTGCCGTGGGCGAGCACGAGTTGCTCGCGGATGGATGGATCCTTCGACTGCGCGAATTCGTTGAACAACTCGCGGAGGGCGTCCCGGTCCTGCCGCTTGCGCGTCGAACGCGCCGTCATCGCCTCGCCACTCAGGTCTTCGCCACTCGCTTCGACATCCGGGTCAGGTGCTCGGCACCGTCGGCACGCGTGAGCACGTCGTCCATGAGCACCTGCACCAGGAGTTTGTCGAGGTCCGGCTCGCGCCGCGGGCGCGGCGCCTTGGTCGGCGTGTGCACGACCGTGATGTCGAGCTGGCCGGCGTGGACCTCGAAGGCGATCTGCACTTTGGGACTGCCGGCGAGAATGGCCGCCGAGCAGACCTCGCCGACGGCGACCTTCAGATCCTCGATCTCGTCGAAGCTGAAGGTCATGCGGCCGGCGATAGCGGCGGCGGCCAGGCGTGCGACCGCGACATACTCCGCCCGCCCGGGAATCACCAGGTCGATGCGATCGAGATGAACACCTTGCGGTGCGGATGATTGCGGCTCCACGACAGGCCCCCTGCCTATTGGTGTACCCACAGGATAGCATCCTTCCACCGGCAGGACCGCTCGCGGTCCGCGTGAAAGTTTGGAGGGTGATGGCGGTGGGAAATAGACCGGAGAGTGTCCCGCTGAAAACTAAAGGAGGGAAAGAGCAATGCGATACCGAGGCTTAATCGTGGTGCTTCTTGCCACACTGGTCCTCGCGGTGACCGTCGCTCCCGCGCTCGCGCAGCAGTATCCGAACGTGTCGAGCCTGACGCCGTTCTCCGCCGAGGCCAACTTCATGTCGCTGCCCGGGTACCTCCGCTGGCTGGTCTTCCAGCAGACGGGCCAGTGGATCACCTACGCTGAGGCAGCCCGGGTCGTTCAGGAGTAGCTGAGCGCGGCTGGACGCTGACACGGCGCTTAGCGATACGACTGTTCGGGTACGGCGGCCTGGTGTCATTCACGGCACCGGGCCGCCCGTATGGTGAACGCGGCGTCGTCAGGGCCCAAGAAACTCGCTCACGCCGCGTTTGCGTATGTATAGATGAACCTGAATGACGCAGGAAAGGGTGATAGACACATGCGGATAAGAACGCTGTTCGCTCTGCTGCTCGCCGCGATGCTTGCCGCGGCGACAGTGGGCGGCTCCGTGGTAGCCCAGGCCCCGGTGCGGGTGTTCGTCGACGGCGAACAGGTGCAGTTCGATCAGCCGCCGATCGTCGTCGGGAGTCGGGTTCTGGTCCCGCTGCGAGGCATCTTCGAGAAAATGGGCGCGTTCGTCGAATGGATCCCTGCCACCCGGACGGTGCGCGCGGTCCGTGCCACCACGGTGGTGGAACTCCAGATCGGCAGCCCAGTGGCCCGCGTGAACGGCAGTCCGATCACCATGGACGTGCCCGCGCAGATCATCGGGGGCCGCACGCTGGTACCACTGCGGTTCATCAGTGAATCGCTCGGGGCAACGGTTCAATACGATGCGGCCAACCGGACCGTCATCATCACTACGGCCGGCGCTGGTCCTCCGCCGCCTCCGCCACCGCCACCGCCTGCCGGGCAGACGGCAAAGGGTGTGATTACCGCGGTGGTCCTGGCGCAGACCACCCAGGACTATCCGACGGTCACCGTGGAGTCCGGGAACATCGCCTACCGGGTCCGGGTGACTGTGGACACCGCGATCACGCGGATTGACGTGAGCTCGGGCGCAGGTGGCTCGGTCGGCGTCGCCGCGCTGAAGCCGGGCGACGATGCGGAAGTAACCTTCGCCAACAACGTGGCCACGCGCATCCGGGCGACGTACCTGATGACGACGGGCAAGATCGAAGCGATCGCCAGAGCGGGCGCCACACTGGTGCTCACCGACGGCCGTTCGATCAAATGGGTCCCGCAGGTCGTGGTCCTGGTCAACGGCCGGGTCGCCTCTAACGGCGCGGAGGCCCTGCGGGCAGGTCAGGTTGTCGACATCCGGCTGAATCCGACCACGCGCGAAGCGTGGGAGATCAACATCACCTCCGGGGCGACTACGACCACCGGGGAGATGACACTTAACGTGACCCAGCCGCGGCCCGGCGCGACGGTAGCGAATCCGATTCGCGTCGTTGGCACCACGGTGGGGGGCGCTGAGGTCGAGATCGTGGTCACGTGGTTCCTCGGTGCTCAGGTCGGCCGCAAGGTTATCCAGGCGGCTTCTGGCGGTCGGTTTGACACGACCGTTCCGATCACGATCATCCAGCGTAACTCGAGCTACCTCATCACCGTGATTGCGCGGCACGCGCAGCGCGGCCAGCGGCAGGTACAGTTCACTGTGACCGTCCGGTAGCCGGTAGCCGGTAGCCGGAAGCCGGTAGGCGGAAGCCGCGAAACGCCACAGGCAGTTAAACAGGGAGTCGGGAGAACCGGCTCCCTGTTTTGTTCTTGGGCACGTACAGCTCCCGGTTACCGGTTACCGGTTTCCGGGCCCGGGTCCGTCACAAAATTCACCAGCCCGTCCGGGACCACCACCCTGGTGACCCTCCGATCCGCCAGCGCCGCAGCCACGCGCGGCTGGGCGCGGGCGGCGTCAATCAGCGCAGCACGCGGGGCGCCGGGCCGGATGCTGAACCGGGCACGTACCCGTCCATCGATCGTCACGACAATCGTCCGCAGGGCATCGGCCGCCGAGACGGACGCGCCCGAGGGCAGCGGCTGGGACCAGGGGGCGTGGTGGACGCTCCCCTCGCCGCCCATCAGACGCCAGCCCTCTTCGGCCACAAACGGCACCAGCGGGGCGGCCAGCCGGACTAAGACGTCGAGCACGTCGCGCCACAGCGGCGTGCCGATCCAGGTCCGCTCCCACCGCAGGGCGTCGCCGGTCAAGACCATCAGGTCGGCGATGAGGGTGTTGAACCGGAACCGCTCGATTGCCGTCCCGGCGGTGGCGAGCAGGTGATTTACCTTGGCCCGCACGCCCGGCGCATCTGCGCCCGGGGGCTCGGCCCGTTCCGGCGCCCGGGCGCCGCGGACAAACAGGCCGTACAACCGGTGCACAAACCGCGACGCGCCGACCATCCCGGCCGGGTCCCAGGTAGCATCCTGGTCGAACGGACCGATGAACATCACCGCGGCCCGCAGCGCATCGGCGCCGTAGCGCGCGACGACGTCGTCGGGCGGGGTGACGTTGCCGCGCGACTTGCTCATGCGGGCCCCGTCCACCGGCGACAGCATGCTGCCCTGATTGCGCAGGCGCGCAAACGGCTCATCGAACGGAACCAGCCCCGCGTCATACAGCACCTTCGTGAAGAACCGGGCGTACAGCAGGTGCATGACCGCGTGCTCGGCGCCGCCCACGTACCAATCGACGGGCAGCCAGAACGCGGCGGCCTCCGGATCCCACGGACCGCCGGCACAGTGCGGGCTGGCAAAGCGCAAGAAGTACCAGTTGGAATCCGCAAAACCGTCGAGGGTGTCCGTCTCTCGCCGGGCCGGACCACCGCACCGCGGACAGCGCGTCTCGACGAATGACGGAATGGCGTCCAGCGGCGAGCGTCCTGTGCCCGACGGCGCGTACTGCTCCACCTCCGGCAGCAGGACGGGCAGCTGGTCCTCGGGGACGGGGACGATTCCGTCCCGGTCACAGTAGACAACGGGGATCGGGGCACCCCAGAATCGCTGTCGGCTGATCAGCCAGTCATGCAGGCGGAACCGAACGACCGGGCCCTGCGGGCCCAGGTCGTCAGTGCGGCCGATCCAGTTCCGCTGCATCGCCTTGATCGACTCCGGCCAATCGAGTCTGTCCAGGTCCGTCAGCAGCCGGTCCGCGTACGCGGTGGTCCGGATGTACCACTGCTCCAAGGCTTTCTGCTCGACCGGCGTGTCGGTGTGCCGCCAGCATCGGCCGTCAATCACCTGCTCGTTCGCCAGAATCGTGCGGCACCGGGGGCACCACCACTGCACCCCGACGGCGCGATACGCCAGCCCCCGCCGCAGGAGGAGCAGGAACGTCCACTGCGTCCACCGGTAGAACGCGGGATCGCTGGTGGCCAGTTCGCGGGTCCAATCGTACGAGCACCCGATCAGCTGGAGCTGCCGTTTGTACGTGGCCGCGTACTCCCGCGTGGTCTCGCGAGGATGGCGTCCCCGCAGCAGGGCGTCGTTCTCGGCCGGAAGCCCGAACGCGTCCCAGCCCATCGGATGCAACACGGCGTAGCCGCGCATCCGCGCGTAGCGCGCCAGTACGTCGGTGGGAATGTAGTTCCGGGCATGGCCGACGGACAACCCGTCCCCGGACGGGTACGGGAAGAAATCGAGGATGTACATCTTCGGCCGGTCAGACGCAGGCGGCGTCTGATAGACGCCGGCGTCCTCCCAGGCTTTGCGGCACCGTGCCTCGACGGCGCTGAAGTCGAAGTGCTCGCTTATCCTGCGTATCCGAGTTCCACCGGCATTACCCCCCGTGCTTCGTCACCACATTCACCAGCCGGCCGGACACCACGACCACGTCGGTGACCTGGCGCCCGCTGACAAATTGCTTCACCTTCTCATTGCCCAACGCCAGGCCTCGTGCCTCGTCGTCGCTGATGCCTGACGCGACGGCGACACGGTCCCGCACTTTCCCGTCGACCTGCAGGACCAGGGTCACCGCCGGTGCCGCGGCCACCGCCACGTCATATGCCGGCCAGCCGTGAGTGTGAATGCTGTACCTCCCACCCAGGCGTTCCCACAGCTCCTCCGCCAGGTGCGGCGTCAGCGGCGCCAGCATGAGGACCAGCGTCTCCATGGCCTCAGTCCACGCGGCCGAACCGGCCTGCTCGTCTCTCACCCTGTACAGATAGTTGACGTACTCCATCAGCGCCGCGATCGCGGTGTTGAAATGAAACGTCCCGATGTCCTCGGTGACTTTCTTGATCGTCTTGTGCTTCCAGTGTTCAAAGTCACGGGCTTCGGGCGTCGGGCGGCGGGCGTCGGACTGCCTCGCGCCCCATGGAACGGTCTCCGGTTTCCGGCTTCCGGCTTCCGTCGTCTCCTCCACCAGGTTCCACACACGATTCAGGAAGCGGCTGGCGCCCTCGATGCCGCGGCTGTTCCATGGTCCGCCCCCGTCCCACGGGCCGATGAACATGAGGTACAGACGCACTGTGTCGGCCCCCATGGCCTGGACGTACGCGTCGGGGTTGACGACATTGCCGCGCGATTTGCTCATCTTCTCGCCGTCTTCCCCCAGGATGACGCCCTGGTTGAACAGCCGGCGCATCGGCTCGTCGAACTCCACCAGGCCCAGGTCGCGCATCACCTTCGTCCAAAAGCGCGTGTACATCAGATGCAGGACCGCGTGCTCGACCCCGCCCGTGTACTGGTCCACCGGCAGCCAAATATGCCCGCGCCGGCTGTCGAACGGTGCCTGCGCATCCTGGGGGCTGACGTAGCGGTACTGGTACCACGACGAATCGACGAACGTGTCCATCGTGTCCGTCTCGCGGGCGGCGCGCTCGCCGCCGCACCGAGGGCAGCGCACGTGGAGAAAGCCGGCATGCTGCTTCAGCGGCGATTCTCCCGTCGGCGCGAACGCCGCGTCCATCGGCAGTGCTACCGGCAGGTCCGCATAGGGCACCGGCACCGTCCCGCAGGTCTCGCAGTAGATGATGGGGATCGGGGTCCCCCAGTACCGCTGCCGGCTGATCAACCAGTCATGCAGGCGGTAATTGACCTTTCGCTCCCCTACCCCGCGCTGGGCCATCGCCTCGGCGATGCGGTGCCAGCCGTCAGCGTGCGGCAGGCCATCGAACGGCCCGGAATTCACCATCGTGCCGTCGCCCAGGTACGCCGCGGTGAGCGGCTGTCCGTTCCATCCCGGCGGTGCAATGACCACCGGGATGGGCAGGTCGTACCTGCGCGCAAAGCCGAAATCGCGGGTGTCGTGGGCGGGGACGCCCATGATCGCGCCGGTGCCGTATGTCAGCAGCACATAGTCGGCGACGTAGATCGGCACCCGCGCCTGGTTCATCGGGTTCACGGCGTAGGCGCCGGTGAACACGCCGTCCCGTTCCTTTTCCGTCGACAGCCGTTCGATGTCCGACTCCCGGGCCGCCTTGAACTTGTAGGCGTCCACCGCCGCCCAGTGCGCCGCCGTCGTGATCTCATCGACCAGCGGATGCTCGGGGGCCAGGACGGCAAATGTCATCCCGTACACGGTGTCCGGCCGGGTCGTGAACACCCGGAACCTGCGTCCGGGATGGCCCGCGATGTCCATCGCGAACTCCACGCCCTCGCTGCGGCCGATCCAATTTTCCTGCAGGGTGCGGATGCGCTCCGGCCAGTCGATGCCCGAGAAATCCAGCAGTTCCTCGGCGTACGCTGTAATCTTCAGGAACCACTGTTCCAGATTCTTCTTCACGACGGGCGTGCCGCAGCGCTCGCAGACGCGCTCCTCGCCGACGACCTGCTCGCGCGCCAGGGTGGTGTTGTCCTTCGGGCACCAGTCCACCGGGGCCAGCGCGCGGTAGGCCAGTCCCCGCTCGAACATCTTCAGAAAGAACCACTGGTTCCACACGTAGTAAGCTGGATCACAGGTCACGACCTCGCGCGACCAGTCCCACATCGCCCCCATCGAGCGCAGCTGGCCGCGCATCCGCGCGATGTTGTCCATCGTCCACGTGTAGGGATGAATACCGTGCTGAATGGCCGCGTTTTCGGCCGGCAGGCCGAAGGCGTCGAAGCCGATCGGGAACATCACGTTGTAGCCCTGCATGCGGCGAAATCGCGCCGCGGCGTCCGACGGCGCCATCGCGTACCAGTGTCCGATGTGCAGGTCTCCCGATGGGTACGGGTACATCGTCAGGAAGTAGTACTTCGGGCGCGGGTCGACGTCGGGGGCGTCATACAGCCGGTCGGCGTCCCACTTCGCCTGCCACTTGGCCTCGATGTCGGTCGAATTGTAACGGTCCATTACTACTCGCTCCCTCATGGACGGCTTCGGGCTCAACTCCCCGCGACCGGTGCGGCCGCACGCACGTGCGTCATCCATCCGTGCCGGTCGGCGGAGCGACCGGACGTGATCCCAAAGAACTCGTCTTGCAGCCGCGCCGTGATCGGCCCTCGGCCGGTACCGATCGGCAGCCGGTCCACGGACCGGATCGGCGTAATCTCCGCGGCCGTCCCCGTGAAGAAGGCCTCATCGACGACGTAGAGAAACTCGCGCGGCAGGGACCGTTCCTCAAGGGAAATACCCAGGTCTTCGCACAACTGCATCACGACCGCCCGAGTAATGCCGGGCAGGACGGCGCTGGCCAGCGGCGGCGTGTACACCACCCCGTCTTTGACCAGGAAGAGATTTTCGCCGCTGCCTTCGCTCAGGTAGCCCTGGACGTCGAGCGCAATCCCTTCGACGAACCCGGCGTCCACGGCTTCCATGATCACGAACTGCGAGTTGACGTACTGGCCGCCGATTTTCGCCATCGGGGCGAACGTATTGGGGGCCATCCGGCGCCACGAACTCACCATGACGTCGACACCCTGCTCGATCGCCTCGGTGCCCAGGTAGCGGCCCCATTCCAGGGTCATGATCGCCACTTCCAGCGGAGACTTTCTCGGATCCAGACTGAACGAGCCCGCGCCGCGGAAGATCAGCGGCCGGATGTAGCAGCTGGCGTGGCCGTTGGCGCCGACGGTGGCGACGATGGCGTCGGCGAGCTGGTTGGCCGTATACGGCAGGTCCATCCGGAAGATCCGGCAGGAATCAACGAGCCGCTCGACGTGCTGCGGCAGGCAGAACACCGCCGGGCCCCCAGCGGTCTCGTACGCCCGGATCCCTTCGAAGACGCTGCTGCCGTAGTGCAGCGCGTGGGCGAACACCGACACCATCGCGTCGGCGGCGTTCACCAGCCGCCCGTTCCACCAGACCATCCGCCCCATGTCCATGGCCGATCCGCTCCTCTTGAAAAACACAACAGCCTTCGTCTGCGGGGACGAAGGCTGACTCCGCGGTACCACCCCGGTTGATAGCACTGAATGGTGGAGCTGGCGGGAATTGAACCCGCGACCTCCCGCACGCCAAGCGGGCGCTCTCCCCCTGAGCTACAGCCCCAAACGATCGGGCGCTATCCTCTCGACCCGCGTATCGTGCGGCGACGGCCTGTTTGGCAGGCGGCTCACGGACGAGTTCGGCTGACCGACGGTACCGGAATTCCACCCTCGCGTCCGGCTCGCTGTACCTGCATCAGCCTACTACTTCCGATCCTCGCGTTACGTTCGTTCATTATATTATCGACGCGCCCCCAACGCAACCTCACCCGGGACTAGGTGGTGGGTCAGGTTTGGATGGCCCAGGCGGTGGTTTTCCTCGGGGGCGGCCCCTTCGCTCCGAGTCGGGCGGCTCGGATTCATCTGCAGGCCTCCCGCTCCCTGGCGCGCTCGCCTGCCAAACGCGTCGGATGACTACGGACCTGGGTGGTTCTCACCGCTCCCTGGGTGCGTGACATCCCGCTCGTCACGGCCTGCGAATTGGTTGCCGCCCTCCAATCTCCGCTCGGTGACCGCCCCACTCGCCCGCCGCGTCTCATCTGACCCCCGATCAGGAACGAGGAACCTCACTGTCGTGGGGCTGGTGGAGGGTCGCAAGCGATGTGGCGGCGAGCTGTCGCCGCCGCTACG
The DNA here is from genome assembly GCA_035292085.1 of bacterium. Classification (GTDB taxonomy): domain Bacteria; phylum Sysuimicrobiota; class Sysuimicrobiia; order Sysuimicrobiales; family Kaftiobacteriaceae; genus DASXUC01. The sequence continues at coordinate 27,920 of DATDQT010000058.1, read as the reverse complement.
CTCGGCGGGCGAGCCGCCCCTGAGCGCGGCGGCCCTCCACCAGCCCGGCAGAGAATCGGTGGCGGGGCAAACTGACCCAGCACCAGGGATCAGGTGGTGGAATTAGATCCGCTTCTCGAGGTACAGGTAGGTGCGTTCGGTCTTGCTGCCCAGATGCTGTGCCAGGCGGGCGGCGCCGGCGTCGAGGGCCCAATAGGTGGTGACCGCTTTGATGTGCTGCGTCCGGCAGAACTCCAGCGCCGTCCCGGCGAGCGCGCCGCCCAGTCCCTTGCCGCGATGCGCCTCGCGCACGGCCACCTGCCACCGCCCGACCCCATCACGAATCCGGACCTCTGCGACCCCGGCCGCATAGCCTTCCCGTTCGGCAATCCAGACCCGCGCGTCGCCGTCACGCGGTTTGCGGCGTGACCGCCGGGGCCCCGCGCCGGTCATGCCAAGGTCATCCATGAGCTTCGCGACCTGACGAGCGTGCTCCGGCGCCGCGGGTACGACGGCATAACCGGCCGGAATCTCCGCCGTGCGCTGCCGGGCCGCGCCCTCGGCGACGATGAGCGCATCAACGAAGGCGAATCCCAACTGCTGCGCCATCACCAGCGCCGGCGCATTCGTCTCCGCGGCGCGCAGCAGGACCCGGTCCTGTCCGGCCTGCCTCACCTGCGCGGCGAGATGCTCGTACAGTCGCTGGACCAGCGTGCCCTCGTCGCGGCCCGCCGGCCGGCGGGCGGCACCGCCGGACAGGAGGAGTTCTTCGATGAGCATCCGCCCGCGGTCGGTTCCGATGACGAGGAGCCCCGCCGCCAGACGGTTGATCTCCACCACGGCAACGGACTTCTCGGACTGGACCCACCAGAAGTCCTCCGGCCCAATTGCGCCGTACCGGTCAAAGCACGCGGAGTACCCGCCCCGGTAGGCCCGCTCGTAGATCCCGAGGAGCATGTCGACGTCCTGCGGGGTCGCCGGCCTGATCTGGATCAACATGGCGTCAGGGGGAACGCTCGACGATCGGGGCGTCGGCCCAGAGACGCTCGAGGGTGTAGTACCGGCGGGCTTCCGGCCCGAAGACGTGCACGATCACCGGACCATAGTCCATCAGCACCCACCGCGCCTGCGCGTCGCCTTCGCGGTTCACCAGCGCTGCGCCGGCCGCCGTCATCTGCGCTTCGACCGCGTCGACGACCGCCCGGATCTGCACCGTGGTCTGCGCCGACCCAATGACAAAGTAATCGGCCATCGGCGTGTGTGCGCCGACATCGAGCACCAGGACATCGTCGGCGCGCTTGGCGTCCATCGCGTCGGCGACCAGGAGCGCGAGGTCCCGCGGGGCGATCACAGGGCCGGGAGCGCTGCGCCGGCCGGGCTGCCGCCGGGCCGGTACAGGCCATGTTTCATGATGTAGGTCTCGACGGATTCCGGCACCAGGTACTTGATCGGACGGCCCGAGGTCACACGGGTACGAATGTCGGTGGACGAGATCGCCAGCGCGGGGATTTCCATGACGTGGACGTTTTCCAGGACCCGGCCGGTGACGTTCCGGCGCGCCAGTTCTTCCGCCGCGAGGTGGAAGCCGGGGCGGCTGGCCGCGATGAAGTGGCACAGCGTCAGCAGCTCCGCGGCACGCTCCCACTCGCCGCGCACCACCTGGAGGATGGCATCGGCGCCGGTGATGTAAAAGAGGTTGTCCGCATCGTGCTCCCGGCGCAGCGCCAGCAGCGTATCGATCGTGTAGGAGGGACCGGGCCGGTCGATCTCCATCCGGGACACGCCGAAGTGGAGATTGGTCACCGTCGCCATCAGCGCCATCGAATAGCGGTGCTCCGGCGCCGTGACGTCGGCGAGGGTCTTGTGCGGCGGATACCGGTTGGGCACGAACAACACCTGGTCGAGACCGAACTGCACGCGCGCCTCCTCCGCGCTTACGAGGTGGCCGTAGTGCACCGGGTCGAACGTCCCGCCCATGATTCCCAGGCGCATGCGATCCCCCTAGACCACGGGCTCCGCGCGCCCGCCGTGAGCGGAGTCGAAGGGTCGGGCGTCGGGCGTCGGAACCGCCTCAGGCACTGGCTCGCGACGGGTTTCGTCCAGCAGGTTCGCCACGGCCTGCAGCAGCGCGTCCACACCCTCTCCCGTCGCGGCCGAGATGGGGATCACGCGATAGCCGCGCGACGTGAGTGTGTCCGTGGCACCGGGAATCCTCTCCCGGGCCTGAGGCTGGTCAATCTTGTTGAGGGCGACGATGTTCGGTCTGCCGCGCAGGTCGGGATCGTAGGCCAGCAGTTCCCGGATGACGGTGTCGAGATCGTCGAGCGGTACGCGGTCCACGGCGGAGAGATCGACGACATGGACGAGTACGTGCGTCCGGGTCACGTGGCGAAGGAACTGATGCCCCAGTCCAGCCCCCTGCGAGGCGCCCTCGATGAGTCCGGGCAGATCGGCCATGACGAAACTCCGCCCATCGGGCAGCGCGACGACCCCGAGGACGGGGTGCAGGGTGGTAAACGGGTAGTCCGCGATCTTCGGTTTCGCGGCGGATACGCGCGACAGCAGCGTGGACTTCCCGGCGTTGGGCAGCCCGACCAGGCCGACGTTGGCGATGAGCCGCAGTTCGAGCTCCAGCCGCCGCTCTTCCCCCGGCTGTCCGGGCTCGGCGTGCCGGGGCGTCCGGCGGGTCGGAGTCGCAAACCGCGCGTTGCCGCGGCCGCCGCGGCCGCCGCGGGCACCGGTCACCCGCTGCCCGTGGTGCGCCAGATCTGCGAGGACGCCGCCGGTCTGCGCGTCCTTGATGACGGTGCCCACCGGGACGGGGACAAACAACGACGAGCCACGGTGTCCGGAGCGGTTGCCCCCTTCGCCGTGCGCCCCCCGCTGCGCGCGGAAGTGGCGCCGGTAGGTAAAGTCGAGCAACGTCGCCATCCCCTCGTCGGCAACAAACACGACGTCGCCGCCGTTCCCGCCGTCGCCGCCATTGGGCCCGCCCTTGGGGACGAACTTCTCCCGGCGGAAGCTCACGATCCCGTTCCCACCGTCACCGGCTTTGACCTCAACGATCGCGCGATCGATGAACATCTCAAATGAACCTCGTGCCTCGAAAAACACAGCGACTCGGGGATGCAGGGCGATGCCCGTTGTTCGGCCATCAGCCCGTTCCCCGAGTCGGCGCGATTCGGCGTTCTAGGCCTGAACCGGATGAACGCTGACCCGGCGGCCATCGCGGCCGCGGCGTTCGAAGGAGACGATGCCCTCGATGAGCGCGAACAGTGTGTCGTCCCGCCCCAGCCCGACGTTCGCGCCCGGCCGCACCTTCGTCCCGCGCTGCCGGATAATCACGCTGCCGGCGGATACCGTCTCCCCGGCGAACGCTTTGACCCCGAGCCGCTTGCTCTTGCTGTCCCGCCCGTTGCGGGACGAACCCATGCCTTTCTTGTGTGCCATCCGCGGTCTCCCTTAGCTCGATTACTTCTTGAGTTCTATCTTATCGATTTTCAGGGTGGTAAACGCCTGGCGGTGTCCCGTCTTCCGGCGGTAATGCGCCTTGGGCTTGTACTTCATCACGGCGATCTTCCGCCCCCGGCCGTGCCCCAGGACCGTCGCCACGACCGACGCGCCTGTCACCGTGGGAGCGCCCACGTTGAGCGCGTCGCCGTCTCCCACCAGCACGACCCGGTCGAGCATCACCGTGGCGCCGGGCTCGGCGTCCAGCCGCTCGACCTGAAGGGTCAGACCCTGTTCGACCCGATACTGTTTTCCGCCCGTCTCGATGACCGCGTACACCCTCGCACCTCACAACAACCTAGTTCCGAACAAACGGACCACCTGCGTCGACGATCGGTGCACGGTGATCGGCGACCGGCAGTCCGCGACCTGAGCCAGTGTACCACAGTCAGGACCGCCCCAGCAATCGCAGCAGCCGGCGCATCAGGCCACGGCGTTCCGATCCGGCAGCGACGGGAAGTTCGTCTTCGTCGTCACGCTGTCCGACCGTGACGGTTTCTCCTGGTTCGCGGTCCAGCCAGACCACCTGCGTCCTGGCCAGCGAGCGGGGGAGCTCCTCCCGCTCCACCAGCTGGGGCGCGTCGACCTCGACGAGCGCCATCCGCTCCAGATGCATTCCCTCGCGCGGTCGGACGGCCGCCCGGCGCGACGTCTGCGTCTCGAGCGCCTCCAGCCAGGCGGCACCGCCGCGGAACAGGTGGGCATGGACATCGGGATGCACTTCGACGACGATGCCGGGCGCCGACGTACTCCGGAGCTGTGTGCGCAGTTCGCGGCGGACGCGCACGGCCATCGTCTCGGGCGACAGCACCCGCCCCCGCCCCTCGCAGTACGGACAGGGAATCCGCATGACCTCTTCGAGATCCTGGTACACGCGCTTGCGGGTGATTTCCACGAGCCCGAGTCCGGTCAGGTCGATGATGTGGATCTTGGATCGATCGCCTCGCACCGCGTCGTTGAGGGCCTGCATCACCTTGCGGCGGTGTTGCTCGTTCTCCATGTCGATGAAATCGACGAGGATGATGCCGCCGATGTCGCGGAGCGCGATCTGGCGGACGATCTCGCCGACGGCCTCCATGTTCGTGCGGAAGATCGTGCTGGCCAGGTCGGTCTTGCCGACGTACTTGCCGGTATTGACGTCAATCACGGTGAGCGCCTCCGTGCGGTCGACCACAACGTACCCGCCTGACTTCAACCACACCCGGCGCCGCAGCGCCTTGTCCAGCTCCTTCTCCACGCCAAAGCGCTCGAAGATCGGCTCAGGCTCGCGGTAGAGGTGGAGCCGGCTCCGCAGCCGCGGCGCGAACGAGGACAGCAGATCTGCGATGCGGCCGTGTTCCTCCGGGGAATCGATGACGAACCGCGACACGTCGCCGGTGAACAGGTCCCGGACCACGCGGCGGATCAGGCGGAGATCCTGGTACACCAACGCCGGCGCCCGGCCGCTCGTCGAGCGCTCTTCGACCTTCGCCCACATCGCCTGGAGGAACTGCACGTCGTCGGCGAGCTCTTTTTCGGAGACGCCCTCGGCCGCCGTGCGCACGATCACCCCCATCCCTTTTGGCCGGAGCCGTTCGGCCAGCGCGCGCAGCCGCTTCCGCTCGGCGTCGTGCTCGATCCGCCGGCTGACGCCGACGTAGTTCACGGTCGGCATCAAGACCAGGTAGTACGCCGGCAGCGCGACGTAGGTGGTCACACGGGCGCCTTTGGTGCCCATCGGCTCCTTGGTGACCTGGACCAGGATCTCCTGACCGACCCGCAGGCGCTGGGCGATCGCGCCGCGGCCGAACGAATCCTCCACTTCCTCGCCCGCGAGGCGCTGGGACCGGATGTCCCCGACGTGCAGAAACGCGTTCCGGTCCAGGCCGATGTCGACGAACGCCGCCTCCATCCCCGGCAGCACGTTCGCCACCCGCCCCTTGTACACGTTCCCGGCCAGAGGTTCCCCTCGCTCGATGAAGATGTTGACCAGCGCGCCGTCGTCCATCACGGCGACCCGCGTTTCCTCCGGATCGACGTTGGCAATGATCTCTTTCGCCATCAATTCACTCCTCAAAACAGAATCTTTTTCCGGCGCATGCCGATGCTCAGCAGCAGGCCGGTCGAGCCGAGCATGACGACGAGGGCGGTGCCGCCGTGGCTGATGAACGGCAGCGGGATGCCGGTGATCGGCATCAGCCCGACGGTCATCCCGATATTGACGAACAGGTGGAAGGCCACCATCGCCACGACGCCGACGGCCAGCAGCATCCCCAGACGGTCTTTGGCAGACCTCGCAATGGACAGGCCCCGCCCGACCCACACGGCGAACAGCGCCAGCATGATCAGGGCGCCCGCAAACCCGAATTCCTCGCCGATGACGGTGAAGATGAAATCGGTGTGCTGCTCCGGAATGAAGTGCAGCAGGTTCTGGGTGCCGGCGAGGAACCCCTTCCCCCAGAGCTGCCCCGACCCCACGGCGATCTTCGACTGGATGAGGGCGTACCCGGCCCCCAGCGGGTCGATCCCGGGATCGAGAAAGACCGCCAGACGCGCACGCTGGTAGTCGCGCAGCAATCCCCACACCAGCGGCACGGCCGCCGCGCCGGCGACGGCGAGAGACGCGAGCACCCGCGCGGGAGCGCCGCCGGCGAACATCACCGCGGCGAAGATCGCCACCACGACCAGGGTGGATCCTAAATCCGGCTGCCCCACGATCAGCACGGCAGGGACGGCGGCCGCGAGCACCAGGCCGCCGACGGCGGTCCACGGCCAGGTCTCGCGCGGTTCCACCAATTTGGCGAGCGCGATGATGAGGGCCAGCTTGGCGACTTCGCTGGGCTGGAACCCGCCCAGCGGGCCCAGCGAGATCCACCGCTGCGCCCCCATGGCGCTGCGGCCGGCCACGTCGACCAACGCCAGCAGCACGATCGTCCCCACCAGAATCGGCCGCCAGGCGCTCGCCAGCATCTGGTAGTCGGTCGCCGCCAGGATCGCCAGCGCGATGAGCCCCACGGCGGCATGGATCAGCCGTATCTTCACGAAAGCCGGCCCCGTCCCAGCGGCCTGCGTGGCGCTGTACAGCACGACCACGCCGCCGGCGACCAGGACCAGCGTGACCAGCAGCAGCGGCCAGTCGAGGAACCGCAGCAAACGGCGGTTCACGGCGCGGTCTCCTGCCCCGCGGGGAAAGGAAATGCGGTGGTCAATACCTGACGCACGATCGGCGCCGCCGTACTCCCGCCCCGATACCCGTGCTCCACAAACGCCACGAGCACCAGAGACGGACGGTCGGCGGGCGCGTATCCGGCAAACCACGCGTGCGGCTTCCCGCGCGGGTTCTCGGCGCTGCCGGTTTTGCCGCCGACCGCCAACCCCGGAACCTTCGACGCCTGTCCCGTGCCGCGTTCCACCGCCGCGACCAGCCCTTCACGCAGTATTGCGAACGTGGAGGCACGAAACGGAACTCGGCCCAGCACCGCAGGGGCGCGCGCCCGCATGGTGCCGTCGCCCTGCATGGACATCAGCAGCAGCCGTGGCCGGACCTGCCGGCCGTCGGAAGCGATCAGGGCCATCAGCCGCGCCGCCTGCATCGGCGTGACCGTCACCGCGCCCTGGCCGATGGAGATGTTGACGGCATCGCCGGGATACCACGGCTCGCCGGTCAACTGCTGTTTGGTGGCCGGGCTGGGAATCGACCCGGCGGCCTCGCCGGGAAGATCGATCCCCGTCCGCACCCCCACCCCCATCCGGCCGGCGTAGGCGGCTAGGCGGTCCCCGCCCAGCCGGTATCCGAGCGTGTAGAACACGACGTTGATCGAATGGGCGATGCCCGTGATGAAGTTGACGTTGCCCCACACACCCAGATCTTTCCAGACATAGCGGCCGATCCGGAAGAACCCCGGAGCATAGAAGACACTCCCGCGCGTGGCAAGACCTTCTTCCAGCGCGGCCGCCGCGGTCACGAGTTTGAACACGGACCCGGGCTCGTACGCCGCGCCGATCGCGCGGTTCAGCAGCGGGTACCGCCGGTCGCCGGTCAGCGCCGCCCACTGCCCGGCGCTGATGCCGACTGCGAACAGGTTCGGATCATAGGACGGCAGGCTGACCAGCGCGAGGACATCTCCGGTGCGGGGATCCAGCGCCACGACCGCGCCCGACGGCTGCCGGCTGCCGGCCAGCGCCTCGTACGCGGCTCTCTGCAGGTCGAGATCGATCGTGAGGACGAGAGACCGGCCCGCAGTCGGCGGGATGCGCGCGAGCACGCGCAGCGGGCGGCCCATCGCGTCGACTTCCACCCGCAGCCTGCCGTCCGAGCCGCGCAGCAGCCACTCGTACGTGCGTTCCACGCCGTCTTTCCCGATCAGGTCTCCGGGTTTATACCCCTTGTGCCGGAGCGCGGCCAGTTCGGCCTGAGACACTTCCCCCAGATGCCCGAGGAGGTGCGCGGCCATCTTCCCCTGGAGGTACACCCGCACCGGCTCGACCAGAATCACGACCCCCGGCAAATCGATGCGGTTCTCCTCGATCCGCGTCACGACCGCCTGGCTCGTATCGCGGCGGATACGAACGGGCTCGAAGGGCCGCTGTTGGCCGGCGGCGATCCTCGCCTGGATCTCGGTCACCGGCATGCCCAACAGCGCGGACAGGCGCGGCAGGATGCGGTCGGGAGCGCGCATCTCCAGGGGCAGAATCGCGACGGTGAAGGAGGGGCGATTGGTGACCAGCGGGCGGCCTTTGCGGTCGTAGATCACGCCCCGGGGGGCGGTCAGGGAATACTCGCGGACCCGGTTGTCTTCGGAAAGCTGCAGGTAGTGCGCTCCCTGCAGGACCTGAATCTGCCAGAGGCGCACGACCAGTATCCCCATCAGCAGCGCGACGAGGATGCCCAACGCGGTCAGACGCCGCGGCGATGACTCGGGTTCACGCATCGAGATACCTGCTTGCCGTCACGGTCAGCGTCTTTGGAAGCGCTGCTCGATGGTGCGGACGAGCCGGAAGGCCAACGGGGCGACGGCGCCGTTGAGCGCCCCCTGCACGAGGATCTCAGGCACGACCGCCGGCCAGGGCACGGGCCCCAGCCGGGCGATCACGACGACGAGACGGACGATGGTCTCAGCCGCCACGGTCGCGGCGAACACCGCCACGGCCGGCAGAAGCGGATCCTCTAGATAGATGCTCCGTTCAAACAGGCCTGCCGCAAACCCGATCACCATCTTGCTCAAACCATACAGCCCCAGCGTTGTGCCGCCGAGCAAGTCCTGGAGCAGGCCGGCCGCGATCCCGCTGACGGCGCCGGCTTCCGACCCCCGGAAGATACCGATCGCCACCACCAGGGGCAGGAGCGGATCGAGCACCGCGCCCCAAATCTCCAAACGTACCAGCCAGGCCGACTGGACCAACGCGGCGGCGATGAAGATCCCGCCGTACGCCAACCCCCTGCCGACCGAGCCCCTCAACACCTCCGTCGGCTACTGCCGTACCAGCTTGATACTCCGTCTCATCTTCTAAGGAGAGCACGTTGGCGCATCAAGTTGGCATGGCATTAACGCGGGCCCACGATCACCAGGACTTCTTCCAGGCGGTCCAGCGGCGCCGCCGGCTGGACCACCGCCGTCTGCACGAGTGCCCCTTCCTCACGGACAATGTGCATGACCGTCCCAACGACCAGACCTTTGGGGAACACGCCGCCCAGCCCCGACGTCACGAGGACATCGCCGTCTTGGACGTCTGCCGCCCGCGACAGGTAGTTGAGCTGCACGGTGCCGCCGCCCTTGCCCTCGATCACGCCCGCGTACCGCGACCGCTGGATCAGCACCCCGACCGCGCTGCGGGAATCTGAGATCAGCAGGACGCGCGCTGACGTCGCCGTGGCCTCGATGACCCGCCCCACCACGCCGTCGGCACTGACGACCGGATCGTTCCGCCGGACGCCGTCCCGGGTGCCGCGGTCGATGAGGATGGTGCTGAACCATCGAGCGGAATCGCGGGCGACGACCCTGGCGGCGAGGGTGCGTCCCGGGAGGGACCGGCGCACGGCCAGCAGCCGCTCCAGCCGGCGCGTGGCCAGCGCCTCCTCTCGAAGGCTGCCGACCTGACGCGAAAGTTCCTCGACCTCCGCCCGAAGCCGGACATTCTCGACGCGCAGGCGGCCGATCGCCAGGTAGCGGCTCCACGCGTCCGCCGCCGATTGCGCCGCCACGGCCATGCCGGTCTGGACGGGCGCGAGCACGGCCAGGATGGCGGTGCCCAACGGCCCGGCCAGACGCCGGTCCGGACTACGGGCCTGGGTCGTCAGCAGCCCCAGCAGCAGGACGCACAGCGCCAGGAAGACGACCATCCGGCGGCGGGCCAGGATCAGATCGGTCACAGCTTCCTCGACGTGATCAGGACTCGTTTCAGGGTCTCGATTTCCTCCAGTGCCCGTCCGGTTCCCAGCGCCACGGCTGACAGCGGATCATCGGTCAGCAAGACGGGCATCCCCGTCTCTTCGATCAGCAGGCGGTCGATGCCGCGCAGCAGCGATCCCCCCCCGACCAGGATAATGCCGCGGTCGACGATATCCGCGGCCAGTTCCGGGGGCGTCCGCTCCAGGGTCTGTTTGACGGCCTCGACGATCTGCGCGACCGGCTCGGCCAGCGCCTCCCGCGCCTCCGAACTTGTCATCCGGACCGTACGCGGCAGGCCGCTGACCAGGTCGCGGCCGCGGACGTCGCTCGTCTGCTCCTCCTTCATCGGGTAGGCCGACCCGATGGAGATCTTGAGCTCCTCGGAGGTGCGCTCGCCGATGAGGAGATTGTACGCGCGGCGGCAGTACTGGACGAGCGCCTCGTCCATTTCATCGCCGCCGACGCGGATCGATTTCACGGTCACGATCCCGCCCAAGGCGATCACCGCCCCCTCGGTCGTGCCGCCGCCGATATCGACGACCATGCTGCCGATGGGTTCCGACACCGGCAGGCCCGCGCCGATGGCCGCCGCCATCGGGGACTCGATCAGGTAGACCTCGCGCGCACCGGCCTGTTCGGTGGCGTCAATGACGGCGCGTTTCTCCACGCCGGTGACGCCGGAGGGGATGCCCACGATCACGCGCGGGCGCATCAGCGCGCGGTTGCGCAGCCCTCTGCCGATGAAGTAGTGGAGCATCGCCGCGGTCGTGTCGAAGTCCGCAATCACCCCGTCGCGCAGGGGCCGCGTCGCGATGATGTCCCCCGGGGTCCGGCCGATCATGCGCTTGGCCTCTTCCCCGACCGCCAGGATCTGGCCGTCGTCGGCCCGCTTGGCGACGACGGACGGCTCCCGCACCACGATGCCCTCGCGGCGCACGTAGATCAGCGTGTTGGCCGTGCCCAGGTCCACGCCCATATCCCGGCTCAGCCGGCCGAACAGGAAATTCAACGCCATGCCTGCCCTCCTCGCCACCCTCCCACGCTACACAAATCCGAGGCGCCGATCCCGAAGGCTCGTGAAGGTGCCGTCGCCGATGATGAGGTGATCCAGCACTTCGATGCCGATCAACCGGCCGGCCGCCCGCAGCTGCTCCGTGATCATCACATCGTCAGAGCTGGGCTGGGCGTCGCCGGATGGATGGTTGTGGACCACGATCACCGCCGCCGCGCACCGGCGCACCGCCTCGGTAAACACTTCACGTGGGTGGACCGGCGCCGAGGCCAGCCCACCCACCGAGACGTTGACGATATCGAGCACCTCGTGCTTCGTATTCAACAGGATGGCCCGGAAGTGTTCTCGGTCCAATCCCCCCATCGATGCGCCCACGGCCGCGGCCGCATCCGCCGCGGTGCGGATCACCGGACGGCGCGGTCCTGGCTCCAGCAGGCGGCGGCCGACTTCGATGGCGGCCAGCAACCGCTGGGCCTTCGCCTCGCCGATGCCGGGCACCGCGCAGACCTCCTGCACCGAGGCCCGTGACAACCGTCCCAGCGAACCGAACCGGCGCATCAAGGCCGTGGCCACGTCCAGGGCCGACGCCCGCGCCGTTCCGGTCCCCAGCACCAGCGCCAGCAACTCGGCGCTGGACAGAGCGCCGGCGCCGTGGCGGCGCAGGCGCTCCCGCGGCCGCAGTTCAGCCGGCAGCGCCGAGACATGGGAGGCGGGTTTGACCATCACAGATCACCGCACTCGCCACCGCCCCCCGTCGTGATGGCGTGCGACAAGCATAACATCGGGCGCCTGATGGATTCAATTGACAGGAATGAGCCGACTTGAACCCCTGACTACGTTGTCACTGCAGCAGCCGGAAGATCCAGATCGCGAGGATAATGCCCACCAGGATGGCCAGGTTGAGCCGGATCGTGGCGCCCAGGGTGAGCGTGAGAACCCGCAGGTCGAACGTGAACGGCGGATCGATGCCGGCGCGGACATCACGGGAGAGGAACGATAAGACCGGATAGCCGGCAATCGCGTCGGCGATGACACTCCCCAGCAGGGCCCCGGCGATTACCACAAACAGGAGGACCCACCAGGGGTTCCGGCTCCGCCGGGCGATCCGCCCGCCTCCGGTTCGCATCGACATAGGCTGCCTACCCAGGACACGAGACTCAGGACGCTGCGATCACTAATGCCGTACCAACTTGATTCGCCACATGTGCTTTCGCTAAAGTCCCTGCGTATTGTCCAGAAGCCACATCTACCTATCAAGTTGGTACGGCACTAGGAGGGTTCCCCGTCGCCGGGAGGGAGCCTTCCCGACGGGTCAGTCGAAATCGAGCGACTCGGTGGTCCGCGGTTTCGGCGCGACGACGCGGGCGATCCAGATACTGATCTCATACAGCAGATACGTCGGGACCGCCATCATGAGTTGCGACACCATGTCCGTGCCCGGCGTGAGGAGCGCCGACGCTACGACGATGCCCAGCACGGCGTACCGGCGTCCGGCCGCCAGCGAGGCAGGCGTCACGATGCCCAGTCGCGCCAGGACCAGGATGACGATCGGCAGCTGGAAGACCAGGCCGAACGCGAGGACCAGTGACGTGGCAAACGACGTGTAGGGGCCGACGGCGATCATGGCCTGCAGGGCCGGCGTCTGATAGCTCAACAGGAAGCGGACGGCGATGGGGAGGATGGCGAGGAAGGCGAACGCGGCGCCGGCGACAAACAGCAGCACGGCCGGAGGCAGCAGCGACAGCGTATAGCGCCGCTCCGTCCGGGTCAGGCCGATGCCGACAAAGCGCCAGATCTGGAAGAGGACGACCGGGAGGCTGAGGAACACGCCGGCCATGGCGGCGACTTTGAACCGGATGAAGAACGCATCGGTCACGCCCAGGAAGACCAGGTGGCCGACGGGCCGGATCAGAAACGCCAGCAGCCGGTCGACAAACAGAAAACTCACGGCGGTCGCGACCGCAAATGCGGCTAATGCAATGAGGAGCCGCATGCGCAGCTCCTCAAGGTGCTCGATGATGGTCATCGGACGGTCTTGCATCGAGTCCGGGGTCCTGGGTCAGGAATCGTGCTTCTCCGCGGTATTCGGTTTGTCCAGATCGCGTTCGGTCTCACGCACCGCGCCGCGAAACTCCCGGATGGCCCGGCCCATCGCCGCACCGATCCCGGCAAGTCGCTGGGGGCCAAACAGCAGCAGCGCAATAATGAGAATCACGACCAATTCCGGCCAGCCGATGTTGGGCATACGTGCACCTCCTCACTCATTATACGCTCCATGACCGTGTATGTTCACCGACCGGCTTCCGTTAGGGTCTGGGGCGACGGCGCACGGCGGCGACAAGACCCGCGACGGCGCCGACCGCGGCCGCGAGCGCCCAGGAGGGAATGCGCAGGGGAACCGGGCCGGCCGGCCGGCGCGCGGCAGAGGCGATCTGCCACGCGTCACGCCGGACCCGGGCGGCGCGGGAGGCGATCTCCTCGCGAAGCTGATCGGCCTTCCCCCGGAGGTCCGCCGTGCGGTCACCCGGCGGCGTCATGCCTCGGCCTCGAAGCGGCGCTTGACCGTGCGCCAGTCCTCCGCCAGATCCGAGAGGAACCGCAGACGGATGGTCAGCAGCCGGCGGGCCACCAACACCAGGAGTCCGGCCAGCACCAGCGACACGACCAGCATGACGGCGGCCGCGGCCCAGGCCGGCATCACCGTCGACAGCAAGAGGATGAGGACGACTACGCCGACCGGACCGGCGAACACGATGAGGATCAATGCCGCCACCATCAGCCCCGCACCGAACAGGGCCCGCCGCACGGCGCGGTTGACTTCCGCTTTCGCCAGGGTCCCGCGCAGACGCAGCAGTTCCGCCACGTTCTGCAGCAGACGGGCAATCTGGTCTACCACGCCCCGCGGCGTATCGTCCGTCTGCCGCGGCGCGTCATCCGGTGCGATCCGAATCACCTCGGTCCGCGGTCTGCGGCGTCAACGCCGTCCGCAGCGCGTCGGGCAGCGTCGTCAACGACAGGCCAAACGTGCGCATCACCTCTGTATTGTCGCATACATTGTCGAGCAGGAGCGCGTCCAGCTCGTCGCGCGTGATAGGCGGATTGGGCAGGATGCGCATTGCCGCGACCATCGCGCGCGCCAGCGGCAGGGGGAGGTGCCATCGCCATCGCCGCACCCGCAGGCTCATGCCGACGGCCTCGAGCAGGTCATCGAATGTCACCACCTGGGGGCCGCCGATCTCGTACGCCCGGCCCAGGACATCCTCCCGGACGACTGCCGCCGTCACCGCTGTCATCAGATCGGCCACGTGCACGGGCATGGACCGGTACCGACCCGATCCCATGACCGGGATCACCGGTGTGACCGCGGCCGCCCGGGCCAGCGGCCCCTCCCAGCCGGTCAACTGCTTGATGGGGTACCACGGACCAAGCCGGACAAGATCGGCCAGCTGGGCCGCCACTCCCCCACCCGCCCCGATGATGAATGACGGCCGGAACACGACGTACGGGACCGGTCCCCCACGGACCGCTTCTTCCCCGTCCCACTTTGAGCGCAGGTAGCGCGGGGCCGACGGACCGGCACCGAGCGCGCTGAAATGCACAAGGCGTGTGATCCCCGATCCGGCCGCCGCCGCGACGACATCCGCTGTCCCGCCGCGGTTGATGGCGTCGAACGTGACCCCGCCGCGTTCGCGAATCACCGCGACAAGGTGGACGACGGCGCGGCAGCCGGCAAACGCCTCGGCCAGGGACCGGCGGTCGCGGATGTCGGCCAGGACAACCTCGCAGCCCTGGGCCCGCAGCCGGGCCGCGGCAGCCGTCTTGCGCACCAGCGCGCGCACGGGAAATCCCGCGGTGCGCAGGGCGGAGACGACATGCGATCCGACGAAGCCATTCGCGCCGGTGACCGCGACCAATCCCTGATCGTGCGACAGTGCGCTCATGGTCGCTGTGGATGATGGGATCAAGGGATCACGGGATCAGGCGACCGCGGCGCGCGCTGACCTCGCGTAATCCCCTGATCCCCTGACAGCATGATCCCGGTGTCAGCTCGTCCGGCTGGTGACGAACTCCGTCAGAGCGCGCAAACTCCGCAGCGCCGGGCCATCGTCCAGGCCGGCGAGGCTGGCGGTCGCCTGGACGGAATAGCGGCGGGCGACGTCAAGCGCGTAGCGAATGCCGCCGTAGCTCCGCAGCAGGCCGTCCAGCTCTCCCAGCTCGCCGTCGCGCCGTCCCCTCAGCAGGGCGACGAGCCGATCGCGGTCGGGCGCGGAGGCTGACCGCAGCGCGTGAATCACCGGCAGCGTGACCGTGCCGCCGGATACGTCACTGTGAATGGGTTTTCCCAGCGCCGCCGGCTCGCTGATGAGATCGAGCGCATCGTCGGTGATCTGAAAGGCCATCCCCCACGACAGCCCGTAGTCCGCCAGCCTGGTGGCGGCGGCGGTATTGCCGGCCAGGAGCGCGCCGGCGCGGCAGGCGGCCGAGAACAGGTGGGCGGTCTTGCCGGCGATGATCCGCAGATAGACCCCCTCGTCCTCGTGGGGGTCGCTTCCGTACTTGATCTGCATGATCTCCGCCTGGCTCATCTGCACCGCGGCGCCGGCAATCGCCGAGGCGACCGGTACCGCGCGCGCCCGGCTGATCAGGTCGAACGCTTTGGCAAACAGATAGTCGCCGAGCAGCACCGCGATCTGATTGCCCCACTGGGCGTTGACCGTCGCCGTTCCCCGGCGCAGCGCGGATTGGTCGATGATGTCATCGTGGATGAGGGACGCGATGTGGATCAGTTCCACGGCCGCCGCGATCCACAGCCTCGGCTCCCCCGCCCCGCCGCTCGCCTGGGCCGACAGGCAGACCAGCGCGGGCCGGATCAGCTTGCCGCGGGTGTGCAGGACATACTCCACCAGCTCGCCGATGAAAGGATCGTCGGACGCCAGTTCGCGCCGCAGCAGTGCGTCGAGGGCGTCCAGATCGGCGCGGACCGGTGCGTAGATCTCGCTGAGGTCCACGGGCCTCCTTTCGCGTCATCCAAGACGACGGCCTGCCGCCACCGCGCACTGCGAGCGCGGCGGGGGCGGCAGGCCGGAGATGCGATCCGGTCGTTACGGTGTGACGGTCAGCGTCGTCTTCATCCCGGCTTCTTCGTGTCCGGGAATATTGCAGATGATGGTGTACGTGCCGGGCTGCAGCGTGGTCGTCCCGGTCTTGCTCTGTCCCGGTTGGGTGGACTCGATCTCGAACTTCGTCTCGACGATGACGAAGTTGTGCTCGATGGCTCCGGTGTTGTTGATCGTGAAGGTGACCGGCCCCGCCTTCACCGACGTACTCGCCAGCGTGATGGACCATTCTTTTTCGTCGACGTTCATCGCGGACGCTCCGCCGGGGGCCGGGGGCTGCCCGCCGGGCTGGCTGGGCGCGCCGCCGCGCCCGCAGGCCACCGCCACTACTGCCACCAGTACGATTACTGCCAGCATTCCAATCCGCACGCGCATTCGTTCCCTCCTCGTTGAATGAATCCGTGGGCTGAAACCCAGAATAGTGTACCGCACACGAACGGAAACGGGAAACGGGAGGCGGGACGCGGAAGGGTCACGCCTCGGCAATCAGGCCGAACGCGGCAATGAACGTGAGCAGCACGAACCAGAACAGGTAGAACAGCGCGTAGGCCACGACGACGCGCAGCGGAGGGCGTCTCATGGCGTCCCCGCGGCGGCCTTCTTCTCTGCCAGCCGGTCGACGAACGCCCGCACGTCGGCCACGAACGCGTCGCCGTCGTGCAGCCCGTAGGCGAGCATCGTCATCCGGGCCGGGTCGATCCGGCGGCGCTGAAGCCGGCGCTGCAGCGCGTCGATGCGGTCGCGCATCAGGAAGTTGCCCTCGCGGTTCAGACAGTCGCCGTACGGACAGCCGGTGATGAAGACACCGTCCGCGCCGGCGGTGAGCGCATCTTCGACCCAGGCCGGCCGCACAAACCCCGAGCAGGGGACGCGCACAATGTGCACGCCCTCCACGCCGCGCAGGCGCCGGCCGTCCAGCAGCGGGTGCAGATCGACGCTCCAGTCGCAGACGAAGCCGACGACTTTCATGACCGGACCGCCTCCGCCGGGCGCAGCGCGTCGGTCACCTGGGCACGGATGTCCCGTTCGAGGAACTTCGGCAGCTCCAGCGCCTCGAAGGGGCAGGCCCCGATGCAGATGCCGCACTCCACACACCGCGACTCGATCACCACGGCCAGCAGCGTGCGGTTCTGCGCCGCCTTGCTGAGCCCGGGCGCCGGGGACGGCACCATGATGATGGCGTTGTACGGACAGTCGTAGTAGCAGAGTTCGCAGCCGGTGCAGTTGCCGTCGATCACCTGGGCGACGCCGGCGTGGCGCACGCCCATCTGTGGCGGCGCCTCCCGGCGGCTGATGTACGGGATGGCGAGCCCCAGGACAAACAGGACGACGAGCAGGACGACCACGGCCCCGGGCGGCATGACGTTGAGCAGCGCGAACGGCCACAGGAAGAAGACGTCCAGCGGCAAGGTCGTCGGCCGCACGGCGGGGGCCGCGGCGCCGGTGCTGGTCGCGGGGATGAGGCCGGCCAGCAGGAAGACCAACCCCACGCAGAACAGGACCCACACCGCCGGCGGCCAGATCTTCGGGTGCCGGATCCGCGTGTAGTGCCACCACAGGAACAGGTAGAGCGTCGAGGCCGGGAAGATGTGCAGCATGAGGATCCGCACCAACGTCTCGTCGCTGACGCCGGTGCCGCCCAGGAAGAGGCGCACTAGGAGCGGCCCGATTGCGGGGATGCTCTGCAACATCGCCGCGAACATCGTCGTCAGCGCCACGGCGCGGTCGTCCCACACCAGTTGATACCCGGTCACGCCGATGAACCCCGCGAACAGCAGCAGAATCATGCCCGAAATCCACGGGTTGTCGCGCGAAAACAGGTAGCGGTCGGTGAACCAGTTGCGGAACAGGTGGAGGAGGACGGCCACGATGAACCCATCGGCGGCGTAGCGGTGAATGCCGCGGATGATGTCACCGTAGGGGACTCTCTGCGTGATGTAATCGATCGAGTCGTACGCCCCGCCCAGGCTGGGCACGTAATAGAAGAACAGGAAGACCCCCGACAGCACCAGGATCAGCAGGAAGAGGTTGGACAGCCCGCCGGTGTAGTACAGCGGGTTGAAATCCGTCGGGTAGATCCTGTTGATCAGCACGTCCAGCCGCAGCGTGCCCCGGAGGACCGAGGTCATCATCCGGCCATACCGTCCGGGGCGGTCCGCGGCGACGTTCATCGTTCCGCCTTTCGCGGACCGACCAGGCCCATCTTCCGCAGCAGCAGCAGCACGAACGAGTACGCGATCAGCAGTCCCCCGATCATCGCGCCGCCGAACAGCCAGCGATCGGTCGCCTCGCCGACGACGATCCCCAGCGCGAACACCAGCGCGACCGCACAGAGGAACAGGATGCCCCACCGGTATGCCGTGCGCACGCTTCAGACCCCCTACTACGGGACTCGGGAATCGGAACCGATCTTCCGCCTGCTTAAGAACCACTCGTAGAGCCGGAGCGGGCGCTTCACGCGTCCGGCGGCACGGTCGGCGGCGTACTGCCAGTATCCCAAGTACAGGAAGGCTGCAAGAAACACGGCCAGATATCCCAGCGTCAACGCCCATCCCGACGGCGTCGGGAATGCCCACACGGCCCGGAGCTGCACCCAGCCCACCTGCAGAGCCCAGATGGCCGCCGCGAAGGCCGCGATGTATCCGGCAAGAAGGGCCACCCGGGTCCTCATGCCGCCGTCGTCGCCCGTGCCGGGGCGGCCGCCGGGGGGGCCGCGCGCTGGCGCCGGCGGTAGCGCACTTCCCACAGCAGGCCGCCCAGCAGGATCACAAACGTGATGACCATGATCAGCGGCGGCTCGCGTGTGATGACCGCGATGTTGAACATGATGAGGGCGGTAAAGATCAGGAAGTACACGATCGCCAGCGCCCCGGCGACAAAGAAGAACGGACGTTCCAGCGGCCGCCGCCCTTTGCTGCGGTCGAGGAACGGCACGAGCATGCCGAATCCGATCAGCAGTCCTGGTCCCAATCCGGCCCACAACGGCGGCGTGTACTTCACGTACTGATACAGCGCCAGAAAGTACCAGTCCGACAGAATCGGCAGGGGCGTGCGCGTCGGGTCGGCCCGGCGCCCGGACTCCGCGGGCAGGACGATCGAGATGACCACCAGCATGGCCGTGAACAGCACGGCGGGCAGCCAGGACATGTTCAGCCGCGCCCGCCGGGTCCGCGCGAAGAACACCTCGACGAGGATCAGCAAGACGAGGGAGATCCCGAAGTGAATCGCGTAGAACCGGGTGATCGTCGCCTGCCCGACCGCCGGGCCGCCGAGAAAGACGTAGGCGATCATCGCGCCGAATCCCAGCCCGCCGATGAGCGGCAGCTGATCGAAATACAGCGGCACCGTCAGCACGACCTTCGCCGCCCAGAACGCCCGCTGGTTCCAGATCAGCAGGTAGCCGGTGATCCCGGAGATCATCGCCAGGATCAATCCGAGGAACGCGAGCATCCACGACAGTTCCCCGGGCTTCTTGTACTCGCCGAGGAAATACATCCGCCACAGCCGCAGGAAGATGACCGTGATCAACGCATCGCCGCCGTACTTGTGCAGCCCGCGGATGAGGCCCCCCATGGTCAGTGCAATGCCCCGGCCGCCGAGCCAGGGCAGGCTGAAAGCCCCAACCTCGTGCTGAATCCGTTCGATCGACGTGTACGCGCCGGTGGTGGTCGGCTCGTACCAGATCATCAGCAGGAACCCGGTGATCACCGTGATCAGCCAAAAGTAGTAGAGCATCGGGCCCATCAGGTAGATCGGGTTGTCCTGCCGGGCGACGAGCGTTTCGTCGAACACGTCGAGGTGCTGGCGCCGCTCCCGCACCCAGTCGCGCAGACGCTCCCACAGATCGGCGAGGGTCGGAAACGGCTGGTCGTTCATGCGATCCCGCCCGGCTCGACGTCGGTGACGAAGATGTCCTGGCCGCGCACCTCAAAGAGGAACGTGCGCGGAGGGCGCGGGGCCGGTCCGGACAGCACGCGTCCCGGCACCTGCCGGTCCGCGGGGTCGTAGATGCTGAGGTGGCACGGACAGGCCATCAGGGCGTGCTGCCGCGCCTGCGGCGGGACATAACCGCCGTAGCCGGCGGTGACCTCACGCCAGTTCGACACGTAGTTGAAAATGCAGCCCAGGTGCGGACAGATCCGCGAGAAGACGATGACGTCGCTCTCGGTGACCTGCGGGGTCTTGCCGATCGATTTCGCCCACTCCACCGGGAGTGTGATCTTAAAGGGCAGGCGGATGACGACGCCGGGGACATTGGCCGCCGTGAAGCCTTCGGGCGTGTACTGCGGGTACTTCTGGGTGAACACAAAGTATTTCGAGTCCCACGGGTTGGCCACTTCGCTCAAGGTGGCGACGACCTTCGCCTCGCCCTCGGCGACGTCGCGCGAGGTGGGCGCATAGAGCTTCAGCCGTTCCACGTTGGGCTTCAGGAAGCGCAGCAGCGGGGCCAGCGACGCCGCCGCCCCCGCCAGAATCGGCGCAGTGATGGCCAGTTTCAGAAACCGCCGGCGATCGACCGGTTGGACCTGCTGCTCCCGTCCCATCTCAGCGCGTCCCAGGATAATCGTACACGAAGGTCCAGATGTAGTTCACCAGCGCCCAGACCTGATCGTCCCGGAGCTTACCGCGATAGCCGGGCATCTCGCCGCGCCCGTCCATGATCGATTGGAACAATTCGGTGGGTTTCCGCTGGGCCATCAGGCTGATGTCGGTGAAAATTCCCGGACCCTGCCCTCGCGCCCAGTTCCACAGCGTGCGGGACAGCGCGGCGCCGTTGGGGCCACGGCCGTCCCCCGCGGTGCCGTGGCATGAGGCGCAGGTCAGCGGCTGCCCGCCGATTTCCACCTCCAGCGTCTCGTAGATCTCCTTGCCCGCGGCCACTTCTGCCGGCGTGGTCGCGAACGCAAACTCGTAGAAAATCACATGCCACCGTTCCTCGTCTGTCAGCTTGACGCCGAATGTTGCCGCCCCATACGCTGGGCGCGGCCCGAATGCCGGCATGCCCGTGTGCGGCCGCCCGCGGGTCACGGTTTCGTACATGCTAAATGGACTGTTGAGGCGCATCTGGACGGTGTTGTGGAAGTTGGCCGGCCGGCTCGGCAGCTTGTCGCCCGGGATATTGATACCAAAGAGCCTCAGGAAATCTGTCAGCAGATTCTTCCCCGGCGACGTGAGGGTGTTGGCCGCCGGCCCGTCGCCAAAGCCCTCCGGACCGTGGCAGACCGCGCACTGCGCTTTCTGAAAGACTTCTTTCCCGGTGCTCGCCGACGGCCGAACGGGTACGATGGGCGCGTCAGGCTGCGCCAGGTCCAGGCCTCGCGCGTCGCCCATCGCCCTCGAGATCCCCACCGTGGGCTGACAGGCGCTGACGAGTATGGAACCGGCTAGGACGATCGCCAGCAGGGAGATAAGACGGATGGACATCCCGCCTTGTTGGATTCTTCTCGTGTGGTTTGAGTCCTCTTGAACCAGTGCCTACTGCCTCCTGGCCTGGCGCAGGGACGCGAGCAGTACTGCTGAGAGAACCGCCGCGAGCCCCACCGCGGCGGCGATGGGGATCCACGTCCGCCGGGTGGGCAGTCCCCGAAGGCTCATGACGAGGGGCGCTGCGGCCGGAAGGTCGCGCACTTCCCACCGCTGCAGGCGCTCCCCGCCGACCTCCGCCGGCGGCACCACCACGCCGTCGCGCACGGTCGCCTGGACGCCGCTGCCCCGTACGACGATTTCAACGCGACGGGCGGGCAGCGGGAAGGTGCGCGACAGGACCGTTTCGCGGCCCACCGCCAGCGCGTAGCTGTATGCGATCTCTGTCACCCCGGTCGGAAACCGCTGGGGGGCGACGAATCCGTCCGGCGTACCGCGCGCTGAGTTCAGGCCCCGGTGAAACGTGACGTACGTGGCGCCGCGCGGCAGGGTGACGATGATCTCCCGCGTCTGCGGCGGTCCCGGGTTGCTGATCCGGAGGCCCTCAGAGATGCGCAGGTGATCCGGCCGGACGTCGATGGCGACCAGCAGCAGCCCAATTTCCAGGGTGCCGGGGAGCCCGGCAGCCGGGGAGCCGTACGCAGCTACCGTGAGGATCGCGACACAGACACACAGCAGGATGAAAACTCTCACCGCCGCTTCAGGGATCGCCGCGACCGGGAGGTTGCCGGACTCGCACCAGCGGGGCGAGCAGATAGGCGGCCGCGGCGACCGCGATCGCTATGATCACGGCGCTCATGACCGAGAAACCCCTGCGGGCGCACGGGCCTCACTCCGCATCGCTGCGGGGGACAGGATGGATTCACGCCGTCGGGCCGGAGTGAGCGCGATCGCGGCACCGACGACCACGACCACGCCCCCCGCCCACAGCCACATCACCAGGGGGTTCACCAGGATCCGAAACGTCGCCCGGCGATCGGCCGACCAGCCGATCAGCACGACGTAGAGATCATCACGCCAGGTGCTGCGCAGGCCGATGGCCGCCGTCGCCTGGCTTTCCACGATGTGGTAGAGATTGCGCGGCTGGATGGTCCCGGTGGGGCGGCTGGAGACGGCCACCGACAGTGTCGCGGTCGTCGCCCGGATGCCCGCCTGTTGGGTCTGCGCGAGACCGATGAACCGCACGGTGTAGCGCCCGATGGCCGCCGTCGCGCCCGGGGCGAGCGTGACCTGCGCCTGCGTCGCAAAGGCCGTTGAGGCCAAAATGCCGACCAGGATCAGGAGGATGCCCAGGTGGACGATGTAGCCGCCGTAGCGCCGGCGGTTGCCCGCCACCAGCAGGATCAGCGCGGTCACCCACCCTTCGCCCCGCGTACGCCGCAGCCGTATCCCCTGGAGGAATTCCACGGCGACGGCGGCCGCCACGAATCCGCACAGCGCGAACAGCAGGAGCAGACCCGGCTCGCGCACCCCGGCGGCGGCAACGGCGAGCGCGAGCAGCAGTGCCAGCGCCGCCGGCGAGGCAATGATCCGTCCGAACTCCGCCGTCCGGACGCTCCGCCAGGGCAGCAGCGGCCCGACGCCCATCAGCACCAGCAGCAGCACGACCACCGGAGTCATCGCCTGGTTGAAGTACGGCGGTCCGACGTTGATGCGGTCGCCGGTCGCCGCTTCGGCGAGGATCGGAAAGACAGTCCCGATCAGCACGACGGCCGCGCCGACCAGGAGCGCGAGGTTGTTGGCCAGGAATGCGCTCTCCCGGCTGAGCAGGGCGTCCAGTCCCACGGACGCGTGCAGGTCGGCGCTCCGCGACAGCAGCAGTCCAAACGACGCCACCAGCGTGGTCGCGAGGAACGCGAGAAAGAGCATCCCAATCGACGAGGAGGCGAATGCATGGACCGAACTGACGACCCCGCTGCGCGTCAGGAACGTGCCGAAGATCGACAGCGCAAAGACGAGGAAGATCAAAGAGAGATTCCACCCCGCGAGCAACCCGCGGCGCTCCTGCACCTGGATGCTGTGCAGGAACGCCGTGGCCGCCAGCCACGGCATCAGCGCCGCGTTTTCGACCGGATCCCACGCCCAATACCCGCCCCACCCCAGCACGACGTAGGACCACTTCGCCCCGAACAACAGCCCCAGCGTCAACGCCAGCCACGCGGCCAGCACCCACCGGCGGGCAAGGTGCGTCCAGGCGGCGTCGACGCGCCGTGTGACCAGCGCGGCAATCGCCAGTGCGAACGGGACGGTCATCCCCACGAACCCGAAGTACAGCGCGGGCGGGTGGACGGCCATCCACGGGTTCTTCAGCAGCGGGTTCAGCCCGCGCCCATCGGGCGGGGGGACCGCCACCTCGGTGAAGGGATTGCTGGTGGCGACCAGGAGCGCCGTAAAGAACGTCATCACGGCGAGCAGAACGAGGTTCACGACGGGCGCGAAGCCGGGAAGTCTCCTCACGCTCGGCTGGGCCGCGACCGCGTAGATGCCCAGGATCAGCGCCCACAACAACAGGGAGCCGGCATGCCCGCCCCAGAATGCGGCCAGCGTGTACAGCAGGGGCAGATCCCGGCTGCTGACCTGCGCGACGAAGACGACGTGAAACTGCCGAGTCAGCAGCGCAACTTCCAGCGCGAGCGCGGCGACGGCGATCAGGG
Organism: bacterium; assembly: GCA_035292085.1. Classification (GTDB taxonomy): domain Bacteria; phylum Sysuimicrobiota; class Sysuimicrobiia; order Sysuimicrobiales; family Kaftiobacteriaceae; genus DASXUC01. Next base: position 3,856 of record DATDQT010000058.1, on the reverse strand, counting down.
CCGCCCACGCCAACACCGCACGGCGAGACGCCTCGATGAACTCCCCCGCGCCGCGGCGAAGGCCCACGAGGCCGGCGGCCAACCCGTACAGACCGACCGCCAGCGCGGCCAGCAGCGCGAACTGGCCCAGGGGCGCCGTGTTCATCGGCCCGACAGCTCCGTGTCTGTGTCGTCCTGCCCCCGCAGGACACGGACGATCAGCAGGACCGCCAGCAGCCAGATGACGGTAAAGGCCACCACGATCGCCATCAGCGCCCGGGACCTTCCTTATATTCGGTGGGATGCGTGGTGATCACCTGACTCGCCTCCAGAATGCCGCCGGCGGCCAGGCGTCCTTCCACCAGGACCTCCCGCCCTTCCGCAAACAAGTCCGGCAGCGGCCCGTCGTAGCGAACCCCCAGTGCGGACGTACCATCGGTGATGTGAAATCCGACCACGCGGCCGTCCGCGTGCCGCAGCGACCCCGGCACCACGGTGCCGGCCAGCCGCACCCGCGCCGACGCCAGATCCGGCCGCGCCGCAAATTCCGACGGCGTGAGGTAGTAGACGGCGGCGGACCGGATCCCGTTGTACGCCACGACGCCGATCGCGACGGCAATGACCGCGAGGCCGAGGGCGAGTTTGCGCGAGGCGGTCATCCGGAGTCAGCGCCGCGCGCGCGCGCGATTCGGCGCCGGAGGTCACGCTGGCGGGCGATCAGCGTCCAGGCATAGCCGGCAAAGAGGACCGCGACGGCGACGTAGGCGGCGGCGACATATCCCATTACACCATCTCCAGTTCCGCGAGGCGCGCGCGCTGGGATTCCTGCCGGACCCGCACGCTCCACAGGACAAGGTACGTCAGCAGGAACGCGCCGATGTTGAACAGCAGGATGTACAGGAACGATGAGGGCAGATCGGGTCCGGCGGCACGGAATACCGTCGGCCGCGGGTGCAGCGTCCGCAGCAGCACCGCCGACCAGTGGATCAGCGGGATGTCGAGCACCCCGATGATGGCGATGACCGCCGCCGCCCGGGCGCCGCGGGCCCCCGCCCAACCGCGAATCATCAGGTAACCTCCAAAGATGAACCAGAGGATCAGTGCGGTGGTCAGCCGGGCGTCCCAGGTCCACCAGGCGCCCCACACCGGCTTGCCCCAGATCGGTCCCGTGATCAGGACCATCGTCAGGAACACCTCGCCGAGCTCGGCCGACGCCAGCGCCGCTCGATCGTACCGCGTGTCCCGCCTCCAGAGGTACAGGATGCTCGCGACACAGGCGACCGCGAAGGCGACGTAGGCGGTGACGACGCTGGGAACGTGGACGTAGAGAATCCGGTAGGGGTCCCCCTGGAACGCCTCGACCGGCGCGACGACGACTCCAAGGAAGGCGCCGACTGGCAGCGCGATGGCCGCGGCAACCAGTCCGCCCCTGACACGGGACGTCACTGGACGATAACGGCTCCGGTCATCGATGGATGAATCGCGCAATGGTAGGTCACTCGCCCGGGCGCGTTGAACGTGAACGCAAATATTTCCCCGGTCCCCATGACGGTCCCCACCACAGTGCCGTCGTCGGATTCCACCTGGTGCGGAGTCCCGTCCTGATTTGTCCAGCGCACCGTCGCCCCCGGCGGCACCGTGAGGTCACGCGGCTGGAAGGCGAAGTCTCTCACAGTGACCGTCGCCGGCGTCTGCGCGAGGACGGCCGGCACGCTAAGGAGCGCCACGACGACGGCACTCCCCGCAGCGCGCCGCACGATGGAACGCATCACGGTATGAGGGTTCGCGTCGTTCGTGTTAGGGTCCTACGATGAGCACTCCCAGCATCGTGGGATGAATCGCGCAGCGATACATAGGGCGCGAACTTTGTCATCGACGTCATCGCGTGCGGTCAGCATGATCACGGGTACGTCGAGCGTCGCGCGCACCTGCCGGCATACGGACAGGCCGTCGATGTCGGGCATCCCGATGTCGAGTACGATCAGGTCGGGCCGGCCGGTGTGCGCGAGACGCAGGCAGCTGGCCCCGTCGGTCGCGGTCACCACGTCGAACCCCTCGTACCGAAAGCCGCGCTCGAGCAGGGACAGCAGTTTCCTATCGTCGTCGGCCAGCAGGACCCGCGCCATGGCGAACCTGTCTTACTCCTCCAGGACGTATTCGAAGAGGACCACCGGTAGGGCGACGCAGAGTGCGGTGAAGGCGGCGAGCAATTGCAGTTCCCCTTGGGCGTGCGCGAGGGACCGTCCTGCGAGCACGATCTCGGTCGCGCGCACGGCGGCCAGGACCGCGGGGACGGCCACGGGCAGCAGCAGCAATGGCAGCAGCGCCTCGCGGAGCCGCGCCAGCGCGATCATCGCCCCCAGCAGCGTTCCGATGGCCACGATCCCAGCGGTCCCGGCCACCATGGTCACCGCGAGGGCCGTCCACACCACACCGCCTCTGACATTGAAGAATACGGCGAACACTCCCACGATGACGAGCTCTGCGGCGAGGATGATGATGAAGTTGGCGGCGGCCTTTCCCAGATACACGACGGCGCGGTCGACCGGCGCCATCGCCAGGCCGCTCCATTGATCGTGCTCCAGGTCGTGGTGAAAGCTGCGGGCCAATCCAAACGAGGCCGCAAACACCACGCTCAACCACAGGACCGGCGCCGCCGCGGCGCGGTCGAGGCCGGCGGCGCTGGCAACGGTCACCAGGAGCACGCCGAGCATCACCATCGAGGGGACGAGCTCGCGGGCCCGTCCTTCGACAAGGAGATCGCGGCGGACGATGGCGAGGAACACCCTCATGGGGAACCGACGGGCTTCGGGCTTCGGGTCTCGGGCTTCGCCGCTCCGGAACCGTAGATGTCCAGAAGCCAGCCCGCGTCGACGTGCGAAGCCCGCTCGCGCGCGACGAGGCGCCCCCCGACGAGGACGGCGACGGTGTCTGCCACGGCCACGGCCTCGTCGACGCGGTGCGTCGTCATGACCACGCATCGCCCCACACCGCGCAGCCGGCCGATGTGCTGGGTGAGGTCGGATGCCGCGCGCGCATCGAGGCCGGTGAACGGCTCGTCCAACAGGACGACGGCGGGATCATGGAGGAGCGACCGGGCCAGGCTCACCCGCTGCGCGGTTCCGCGAGACAGCGCGCGGACCGGATGGCGCGCCAGGTGCAGGAGTCCGATGTCTTCCAGCGCCGCGCGGGCTCGCGCGCGCGGCAGGCTGTACAGATCGGCAAAAAACTGCAGGTTCTCCAACGTGGTGAGATGTCCGGCTAAGAATGTGTCGTGCCCTGCCAGGCCGATGCTCCGTCGGCGGGCCGCCGGCTCGGCACCCAGCACGCGCAGATGTCCCCGCGTCGGCCGGGCGATCCCCGCGATGAGTCGCAGCAACGTGCTCTTCCCCGCGCCATTCGGACCCAGGACGGCGAGGACGTCACCCGCGTCCACCTCGAGACTGACATCGCGCAGCACCGGCGCGTCATACACTTTCCACACCTTCGCCAGCGCGACTGCCGCGGCGTGGTCAGTGTCCACCGACGCGCTCCTCGAGCTGCCGGGACACGAGCTCATCCATGGTCTGGGGAGAGAAGAAACAGAACGGGTATGTCCGGGATGCGGCGACCGTGTCGCTGCCGTGGGTGTCCTCCAGCGCCGCCAGCCGCCGTTCGACCGCGTCCCGCTCTGTCTCCAGGGCGGCGGACAGCGTCTCGTTGATCTGCCGGATGCGCTGTGTGGCGTGGCGCCGTATCTTCCGCGAGAGCGGCGCCCGCTCGAGGTCGTCGATGAGCTTCCACTTCTCCTCGATGAGCCGGCGCTGCTCTCCACTGGGCGCATGCAGCACCCGCTCGGGATTGTGCTGGAGTTCCAGCAGCCGCCGGCGCAGGTGCT
>DATDQT010000057.1:0-2093 GCA_035292085.1 bacterium | reverse complement strand
CTGGCGGAAGCGACGCTTGGCGTCGCCTTTCCGCCGCCCGGCCGCGGGGCCAAGCTCGACCGCGTGGACAAGGACCAGTTCATGCGCGGCGGGCGCGCGGTGCCGGTACCGCCGGAGCACAAGGACGCGCTCACCTTCGTCGCATGCGGCCACCCTATCCCGGGCCACCAGATCCGCGTGGTGGACGGATCGGGCCGCGAACTGCCGGAGCGCGCGGAAGGCCACATCCAGTTCAGCGGGCCCTCCGTCACCAGCGGCTATTACCGCAGTCCGGAGTTGACGCGCAATCTCCTGCACGGCGAGTGGATGGACACCGACGACTACGGTTACGTCGCGGAGGGCGAAATCCACATCACCGGCCGCATCAAGGACACCATCATCCGCGCCGGCCGTAACATCCACCCCTACGAGCTCGAGGAGACGATCGGCAATCTCGACGGCGTCCGCAAGGGCTGCGTCGCCGTGTTTGGCAGCCGCGACGAGCGGGCTGGCACTGAAAAAATCGTGGTGCTCGCCGAGACCCGCGAGACCGATACCGCCAAGCGCGAGGCGTTGCGCGGCCGGATCAACGACCTCGCCGTGTCGATCATCGGAACGCCGGCAGACGACATCATGCTCGCACTGCCGGGAACGGTGCTGAAGACTTCGAGCGGCAAGATCCGCCGCGCGGCGAGCCGCGAGGTGTACGAGAGCGGCGGCTCCAGGGGCAGGCGGGCGGTGTGGCTGCAGGTCGTGCGCCTGACCTGGTCCGCGATCGTGCCCCAGGCGCGGCGCAGCCTGCGCACCGCCGCCAACTGGCTCTACGGCGCGTACGCGTTGCTGCTGCTCGGCGTGATCGGCGGCCTGACATGGATCGCGTGTGCGGTGTTGCCGCGCCCCCAGTGGTGCTGGCAGCTGAGCCGTCGCACCGGGCGTCTGTTCTTCGCGCTCACCGGCACGCCGCTTACGGTGCGCGGCCTCGAGCACCTGCCGCCGGGGCGCCCCTGCGTAATGGTCGTCAACCATCAGAGCTACCTCGACGGCCCGGTGATCGCCTCCGCGCTGGTCGAACCCAGGAGTTTCGTCGCCAAGCGCGAGCTGCTCGATCACTGGGTCCCGCGCATCTATCTCAAGAGCATCGGATCCGCGTTCGTCGATCGCCTCGACGCCCAGCGCGGCGTGGAAGACACCGGTCGTTTCGCGGTCTCGGCGCGCAGCGGGCAATCGCTCATCGTGTTTGCCGAAGGCACGTTCCGCCGCATGCCGGGCCTGCTGCCGTTCCGCATGGGCGCGTTCGTGATCGCGGCGCAGGCGGGCGTGCCGGTCGTGCCGGTCACCATTCGCGGCACGCGCTCCATTCTGCGGGACGGCCAGTGGCTGTTTCACCGCGGCCGCGTCAGCGTGACTTTCAGCGCTCCGGTCGAACCAACCGGGAATGACTGGAACGCGGCGATCCAGCTCCGCGACGCGGCGCGGGCGGAGATCCTGAGGCTGTGCGGAGAGCCGGATCTGAGCGAGGAGACCGTGCTGCCGCTCAAAAAACCTCAGCAGCGTGAGTCGTGATTGGACCCGGTTCTCGTCACTCATCACTGGATCATGCCGGTATACTCGTCCGCAAAGGAAGAGACCCATGTCGATGAAATCGCTTCTGCTCGCAATGACCGCGGCTCTGCTGTGCCCGATCCTGCCCGTCCGCGGCCAGACCCCGCCGAACCTGCCCGACGGGCCCGGCAAGGAAGCCGTCGTGACTTATTGCAGCGGCTGCCACGGGCTGAACCGCGTCGCAAATTCCGGCTACCCGCAGGCGTATTGGCATACCGCCGTCCGGATGATGCTCAACTTCGGAGTCCCGATTCCGCCGGATCAGGTCATCCCCGTCACCGATTACCTGGCGAAGAACTTTCCCGAGAAGCCGATGCCCGCGGCGGTGATCATCCCCGGGCCGGCGCGGGTCGACATCAAGGAGTGGCAGGTGCCGATTCCGGGCTCGCGGCCGCACGACCCGCTCGCCACCCGCGACGGGGCCATCTGGTACACGGGACAGATGACCAACCGGCTGGGACGCGTCGATCCGAAGACCGGCCAGGTCAAGGAATTTCCGCTCAAGACGCCCC
>DATDQT010000056.1:0-3050 GCA_035292085.1 bacterium | reverse complement strand
CGGCCGCCGCCACTCCGCACCGGTCACCCGCAGGATGGCCGAAATCAGCGTCCCGGCGTGACTGACCCCGATGAAGAAGACGAAGTTGGTGATGTAAATCCCCCAGGTGACGCGGTTATTCAGACCCGTCACGCCCAGCCCCAAACGGAGTTGGGTGACGTACGCGTAGGCACCCGCGGCGATGACCGCCAGCAGCGCCGCAACCAACAACCGAAAGCCCCAGCCCGTCCGCTGCAGGGGGCGGAGGACCGGACGCTCCTCGGGGTGCGGATCAGGGACGGTAGGGGTCATCGCTCTTCCCGGCAGGCTTCCGACTGTCGGCGGGTCTCCGGTCCCGTCGATCCGGCAGCAGGTAGTAGACGCGCGGGTGCGTGCCGAGCTCCTCTTTGTAGCGGAACGCCCGGCCCTCGGCGAGCAGGTCGGTCAGTTTCGCCACGTCCCTGCCATTCGTCACGAGGTTCTCATTGGCGTCGCCGAACCAGATCGCCCACATCTCCGCGGCGGCGCACGCCTCGACGCACGCGGGGAGGCGGCCGATCTTCACCCGGTGGGCACAGAGCATGCACTTCTCGACCGTCCCCTTCCGGTGGGGCACAGGGAATTCGGGTGAGTACTGGACGAACTGCTCCTGGGGAGAGTGCTTCGGCTCTGTCCAGTTGAAGAAGCGCACGCCGTACGGGCAGGCGGCCATGCAGAAGCGGCAGCCGATGCACTTGTTGTGGTCGACCAGGACGATGCCCTCGTCGTTGTGGTAGGTCGCCGCGACCGGGCAGACTTTCACGCAGGGGGCGATTTCGCAGTGCTGGCAGGGCAGGGGGAAGTTCTGCTTGTCGTAGGGATTGTTGCCCGTCTCGAAGACCCTGATCCATTCCTGCCCGAAGGGGACGAAGTGCTCCTTCTGACAGGCGGCCGTGCACTTCTTGCACCCGTCGCAGGCGGCCAGGTCGATGACCATCACCCAGCGCCGCTGTGTCTTCCTGGCATGGGGGCTGTGGCTCTCGGCCGCCCACGTCTCGGCCAACTTCGCTACCGATGGCAGTGTTGCGGCGGCACCGGTGGCGATGAGGGTCTTGACGAACGTCCGTCGGGAGAGTCGGAGGCGGCTCATCAGCGGGCCCCTCGGATGCGCAGCAGAAACCAGGCTACGTAGCCGTACGTCGCCCAGATGCCGCCGAGAATCATCCCGAACAGGATCACCTGCAGCGGGACGAGGTACGGGCTGATGAACCCGGGTTGGGGACTCACACCCCGGAGGACGTCCCAGCCCGGCCGGATGCGCGGCGCGGAGGTCCTCCGCGCGCCCAACAGAATCGCGGCGCGTACCGTCCCCTCCCCACCGACCTCGACGGCGATCTCTTCAACGACTGTGGCGACCGCGAGTATCGTTCGTGCTTTCCCGTCCGCACCAGTGGTGGTCTCCGCTAGGGTTAGCCAGCCGAATGTTGTGCGCGCCTTGAAGGTCACCGGCGACTCTGCCACGGGAGCACCACGACTATCCACGACCGTCGCCGTCAGCCGCGCGGACCCATCAGGAGCCGACTGCGTCTGGAGAACGACCCGCGCTGGCTCTGCGCCTTCGACCCGCGTCGGCATCGCTGCCAGCGCAACGACGAAGAGGCCGCAGAAAAGGAGGCTACGGAGCCGGCGCATCGGCGACTCCCCCGTGTCCACCGGCCGGCGACAGGGCCGCTCCGGGCCGGTGCCCCTCTTCCCGCGTCTCCCAGATCGATACAATCGGGAACACCTTACTGAACAGAAGGTAGATCAGCACGAACCCGGCAACAGCCGCTGCCGTGATCGACAATTCCACCCAGGTAGGCTGGTAGATCGCCCAGCCGGCAGGCGCGCGCTGAATGGGCAGGAAGGGGAACTGCAGCGTCGGCACGATGATGACGAAACGCTTCAACCAGGCGGCGATGTTCACCAGCAGCGACGCCACCACCGCCGCGGCGATGGGACGCTGCCGGAAGACCGGGAGCAGCGTCAGGAAGAGCCATCCGCCCAACGCCCCGATGATCCATACCGGGAGCTGGCGGATTACGTCGAATCCTCCGAGGGCCGCGGTCCGGGGAAGCACGGCGGGCAGCGCAAGCAGCACCGCCACGGACGTGGCGATGGTGGCCAATGCGGGTACGGGGCGCAAGAATAGCACGCGCTGCAGTCGCGGCACCCAAGAGATGCGCGGCACCGTCAGCAGCAGCAGGGGGAGCAGAACACCGCCGACCTGGGTGAACCAGAAGAGGCGGGCGAACTGGCCGCTGAACACCGCGGTGAGATAGCCGCGCTCGGCGGTGGCCATTTTGTACGCCGGGGTGATGTACTCCGCGAACGTGAAGTACGCGTAGATCATTCCCAGGGTAATCACCAGGTAGCCCATGCGCCGGAAGTGGGCCTCCGTGATGTACTCCTCCAGATGATAGGCCCAGCGGAAGGCCGCCATCGCGGTGACCACAGCCGCCGCACCGCTGAAGAGCGCGCCGGAGACGAAGTAGGGACCAAAGACGGTGCTGTTCCACCCAGCGCGCAGCGTCATGCCGAAGATCCAGGAGACGACTGTGTGCACCGAGATGGCGATAGGGATGATGATGATCGCCATGATGCCCATGATCCGTTCCAGGTGGTGGCGCTGCACCTCCGTTCCTTTCCACCCCAAGGCCAGGAGCGTGTAGAGGCGGCGCCGCCAGGCGGGGCCCTCCGCGAAGCGGTCGCGCAGCAGCGCGATGTCGGGGATCATCGGTACATAGAGAAACAGCGTGCTGCCGGTCAGGTAGGTGCTGATAGAGAGGATGTCCCACAGCACAGGCGACTGGAGCCGTCCGTGGAGCAGCAGGTTGAGGATCCGATCCGGGCGGCCCATGTCGACGAACGGCATCAGCGCGCCCATCAGCAGCGAGGCGAAGGTGATCGCTTCGGCCATCCGGGTGACCGAGCGGCGCCACTCCGCCCCGGTGATCCGCAGGATTGCCGACATCAGGGCGCCGACATGGCTCACGCCGATGAAGAAGACGAAGTTCGTGATGTAGACGCCCCACATGAAGTTGTCCCGCAGG
>DATDQT010000055.1:0-8422 GCA_035292085.1 bacterium | reverse complement strand
CCGCAAGGAAGATGAATGCCGCAACGAGCCACCATCGGGCGCGGCTGCTCACAGGCCGGAGCCGTCTGCGCCGGGGCTCAGCTGGCGGCGGGCGGTCCTGAAGACGCGGTCGAGCATGGCTCGGGTCAGTCGTCGAGTCTGCGTGTTCTGGCGGCTCGGGTGGTACGAGGCGATCAGCGTGAGGCGGCGTCCACCGTCAGCCTGCAGTACGTATCGCGCGCCGTGCGCGAACGCCGGTACCGGTCGCGGGATGGCGAAGCCGTAGTCTCTGGCCACGGCGAGAAATCCCTGAAACGCGATGCGCCCCAGCGCCACGGCGACTTCGACCCGGCCGAGCAGCGCAAATTCCCGCGCCAGGTACCCCGAGCAGTTGGCGATTTCCTTCGGAGTCGGTGTGTTCGCCGGTGGGGCACACCGCACGACCGCGGTGATGTAGGTATCTCTGAGGACCAGCCCGTCGTCGCGGCGGTCGCTGGTCGGCTGCGAGGCGAAGCCCGCACGGTGGAGGGCCCGCATCAACCAGGTCCCTGAACTGTCGCCGGTGAACATCCGGCCGGTCCGGTTCCCCCCGTGCGCCGCGGGCGCCAGGCCGACGACCAGCACGCGGGCGGTGAGGTCGCCGAACCCGGGAAGCGGCCGGCCCCAGTATTCCCACGCTCTGAACTCGCGCTTCTTGGTCTGGGCGACGGCTTCGCGGTAGCGGACCAGGCGGGGACACAGCCGGCAGGTGATGATTTCCGCGTCGAGCTGCACCATCGTACTATTCACGATTCACCATTCACCACGTATAATCTTCGTACACGGGCGGTTAGCTCAGCGGTTAGAGCGCATGCTTCACACGCATGAGGTCGCAGGTTCAAATCCTGCACCGCCCACCATCGCATCTCGTTCTTCGAAGGCGCTGGTGGGAGTCTTCTCCACTTAAGCGGTCCCTCGCGACGCTCCGCTGCTCGGGACGCTCGCCTCGTCCCCGCAGTCCCATCTCTCATCGGGGGACTCGGCGAGCGGTTCAAATCCTGCACCGCCCACCATCAACTTCTTCCCCGCCCCCCATTGGCGGAGAGGATGCAAGGTGAGGGGGCCCGAATAGCCACGCCATATACTGTTCGGCCATTTTGACAGGAAAGGAGCGACAGCCATGACAAAGCAGCGACCGACGGGAATCACGATCCTGGCGATTCTCGGGGCGATCAGCGGCGTGTTGTACGTACTTGCGGGTCTCGCGCTCCTGGGACTGGGCGTGGCCGGAGGCGTCTTAGGCAGCGGCCTCGGCTTTCTGACCGGGACATTCGGCGGCATAGTCTTGCTGGCCCTAGGACTCGTCACCCTCTATGTGGCGTGGGGGGCCTGGAACCTCCAGTCCTGGGCCTGGATGTGGATGGTGATCGTCATCGCAGTCGGCCTCGTACTTGCGGTACTGCAAAGGCAGTGGTTCGGTGCCGTGGTGGATGCTATTGTGGTGTACTACCTCTTCCGGCCGGAAGTGAAGACCGCGTTCGGCCGCACCTAGTCCACCTGATGTCCGTGACGTCCTATCAGGCCCCGGTACCTCGGGGCCTGATGGCTTTGCGGGCTACGATTCTGTTACAGATCGGGGAGTAAGATAGGAGCGTGACGCGTCTCTGGGTCATCTGTGCCGCTGCGTTGCTGACGGTATCGGCCGTTCCCGCGATGGGTCAGCCCCTGCGCGCGGTCGCCGTCGTCGATTTCGTCGACGAGACGTCTGACGGCCGGATGATCGGTGCCGCACAATTGAGCGGTGACCTGGCGGCGGAGTTGGCCGGCGCTTCCGGCGGCCGTCTGCGTGTGGTCCCGGTCGAGGCGGTGCGCGCGGCGATGGCCGGCCGTGGCTACGGAACGCGCGAGATCTTCAACACGACGAAAATGATGGAGATCGCCGCGGCCGTCGGCGCCGACGTTATTGTCACCGGCCGCTGGATGCACCTCGACACCGATTGGATGACCTTGGAACAGCCGGGGACCGACAAAGAACGCATCCTCTATGCCATCGGCAGCGCGATGATCGAGGTGCGGGTGATCGAGGCCCCGACCCGTCAGGTGCTCCTGGCGCAGTCGTTCTCCGATTCGGTCACGGGGTTCGGATTCGGCCCGCCGGTGCTGGTCCTGCGGGCCGCCCGCAGGGTGCTGCAGCAGGCCGCGCTGACGATCGCTAAAACTGTACCTTGACCGGTTCCCGAGACGCGGTTTCCGCCTCGAAGTACTGCCGCGGGGCGAACCCGCCAAACCCCGCGATCACGCTGGCCGGGAACGACTGGCGCAGGTTGTCATACATCAGCACGCTGTCGTTGTAGAACTGCCGCGAGAACGCGATCTTGCTTTCCGTGTCGGTCAGATCTTCCTGCAGCCGTTGGAAGTTCTCGGTGGCGCGCAGCTGAGGATACGCTTCCGCGACCGCAAACAGCGACCGTAGAGCCTGCGTGAGCATGTTCTCGGCCTGCCCCTGTTCTTGGACGGTGCCCGCGGCGATCGCCCGGGCCCGCGCTTCGGTCACCTTCTCGAACACCTCGCGTTCGTGTGAGGCGTACCCCTTGACCGTCTCGACCAGGTTCGGGATCAGGTCGTACCGCCGCCGGAGCTGCACGTCGACCTGGGCCCACGCGTTTTGGATCCGGTTGCGCAGGACGATCAGCCGGTTGTACGTGAACACCGCATAGAGCACGAGCGCCGCGAGAATCCCCAGAATGATGAGTATCATGTTCCTATATATACGACGGCGTGGGCCGACCCCCTACAGGAGCACCTGAGCTCACACAGAAAGTCATCACCGGCACCGTGGAGTATTGTGAAGGACTTTGTGTGCAGGAGGGTTCGATGACAGATCCCCGCGTCAGGAAGCTCGCCCAGGTGCTGGTGCACTACTCGCTTCACCTGCGGCCCAACGATCTCGTGCGGATCGCCGGGCCGGCGCTCGCGGCGCCGCTGCTCCAGGCGGCCTATGCCGAAGCGCTGGCCGCCGGCGCGCATCCGTACGTCAAAGCCACGATCCAGGGCGTGGAGGAACTCTACTACCGCGGGGCCACCGACGACCAACTGCGGTTCCTCAATCCGGTGGACGAACTGGAAGTGGAGCGGCTGGACGCGCACCTGGGCGTCTGGGCACACTGGAATACGCGCAACCTCACCGGCATCGAACCCAAGCGGCTTGCCCTGCGCCGCGAAGCCCTCACGCCGCTCCAGAAGCGCTTCCTCGACCGGGCCGCGCGCGGCGAGCTGCGATGGGTCGGGACGCAGTATCCCACCAATTCCGATGCGCAGGAAGCCGACATGTCGCTGTCGGACTACGAGGACTTTGTGTACACCGCCGGAATGCTCGATCGAGAGGATCCGGTCGCAGCCTGGGAGACGGTGCGCCGGGAGCAGGACCGCGTCGTCGCATTCCTCAACACAAAAGACGCCCTGGAGCTCCGTGGCCCGGATATCGACCTGCGCGTGTCGGTGCGCGGGCGGACCTGGATCAACGCGGCCGGCGACAAGAACTTCCCCGACGGGGAAGTGTTCACCGGGCCGGTCGAGGATTCGCTCGACGGGCGCATTCGCTTTTCGTTCCCAGCCATCTACTCCGGCCGGGAGGTCGACGGGATTGAATTGACGTTCGAGGCCGGCCGGGTCGTCTCGGCGCGGGCGGAGAAGGGGGAGGCCTTCCTCCACGCGATGCTCGATCTCGACGCGGGGGCCCGATCGGTCGGCGAGTTCGCCTTCGGCACGAACTACAACATCCAGCGCTTCACCCGCAACATCCTGTTCGACGAGAAGATCGGCGGCACACTGCACATGGCCCTCGGCGCAGGCTACCCGGAAACCGGATCGAAGAACGAATCAGGCCTGCACTGGGACATGATCTGCGATCTGCGGAAGGATACCGAGGTCAGAGCCGACGGGGAAGTGATCTACCGGGAGGGCCGGTTTACCGTCTAGGGCTTCGTCACGTCCTCGATTAGGTCGTCAAACATCTTCTGAGTTTCTTCGGACACGGTTTCGGCCATCTCTGCATACGCGTGGTGTTCCTCAGCCTTGATCTGGATGTTCTGGAGCATGTTGGCCTCAATCTCGCGGAGGAAACCGACGATGTCGTCGGCGGGGAATTCGCCGAACTCGCCGGATCTTAGGCGGGTCACGAAGTCCGGCAGACTGACCATCTCCACCAGGCAGAGCTGCTCGTAGATCTCCCAGAGCCGCTCGTTCATGGCTGCGCTCGCCTTCGTGTTGTGCCCCGTGTTCGCGCGGCCGGCGGTGATTCCTCCCTCACGCGGTGAACCTTCAGGAAGTTCGTCCGGCCGTGCGCGATGAGCGGAGCCGAGCCAACCAGGATGATGGCGTCCCCGGCGGCGGCCAGGCCGAAGCGGAGCAGCTCTCCCTCGATGTGGGCGATCATCTCGTCGGTGTCGGTGAGGAATGTCGTCGCGTAGCAGCGGATCCCCCACCACAGCGCCAGCCGGCGCGCGGTGGCCTCTTCTTCGGTAAAGGCCACCATCGGCGCACTCGGCCGGTTCTTGCTCAACAGTTCCGCTGTTCGTCCGGTCCGGGTGATGACGACGATGGCCCGGACCCGCAATTCGCGGGCGAGCTCGCTGGCCGCCCGGGCCACGGCCTGGGCGGTCCCGGCGTGCGCTTTGGTCTGGCTGTGGAAGATCGACGGCTCCGAGGCCTCGACGACGCGGGCGATGCGGTCCATCATCTTCACCGCCTCGATGGGGTAGTCGCCGATGGCGGTCTCCGCGCTGAGCATGAGCGCGTCGGTCCCATCGAGGATGGCATTGGCGACGTCCGACGTTTCGGCGCGCGTCGGCTGGGGGCGGTGCACCATGGATTCCAGCATCTGCGTGGCCGTGATGACCGGGATCCCGGCCGCGTTGGCCTTGCGGATGATGGTCTTCTGCAGGACGGGGACCGTTTCGGTGGCCACCTCCACGCCGAGGTCGCCGCGGGCGACCATGACCCCGTCCGCTTCACGCAAGATCGCATCCAGCGCCGTGATGGCGCCGGCCTTCTCGAGTTTGGCGATGATGGGGACGGCCGCCTTGCGCGATTTGAGGGCGCGGCGGCCGAGCCGGACGTCCTCGGCGCGCTGGACGAAGCTCAGCGCCACGTAATCCACGCCCAGCGCGAGGCCGAACGCCAGGTCCTTCAAGTCCTTTTCAGTCAGGATGGGAACGTCGAGGACCACGCCGGGCAGGTTGATGCCCTTGTGCGCTCCCAGGGTGCCTCCCCGGACCACCCGCGTCTTGACGGTGCCATCGGTGCTCTCCTCGACCACCAGTTCGAGGGTGCCGTCGTCGAGGAGGACGCGGTCTCCGGCATGGACATCCCGCGGCAGGTTCGCGTACGACGTGGTGATTGATCGGACGCCGCCCGTGGCGCGGCCGGTGACGATGGCCAGGGGGTCCCCCTCCTTCAGGTCGATCGAGCCGCCGGGGAGGTCTCCGACGCGAATCTTGGGTCCGGCCAGGTCCTGCATCACCGCCACCGACCGGCCCGTCGCCGCCTCGGCGTCACGCACCAATGCGCAGGCGCGCGCGTGCTCGTCCGGCGTGCCGTGGGAGAAATTCAGGCGCACGACGTCCACGCCGGCGTCGATCAAGGCGCGGATGCGATCGGGGCTGCTGGTGGCGGGGCCGAGGGTGGCGACGATGGAGGTGCGCCGTTCCCAGCCGGCCGGAGGGTCTGCCATCATGACTTCGTCGGATCCTCTGGCCAGGCGAACTGGGGCAGGGCATTCTTGTCACGCAGGTGCGCCGTCAGCTGCTCATGGAGGCTCTTCCAGACCGGCCGGATGTCGGCCGACGGATCGTGCACCAGGTTGACCATCTGGTCGACATCGGCGGGGTTGTCGTAGAGTTCGTAACCGAGCGAGCTCCCGTCGGCAGAGTAGTAGACCGCGTATGTCCACCGCGCATCCCGGAGCGCCCTGATGTGCGAGCCGGGTGCGTTCTGCGGAAGAATGAAATGGTCGTCGTAGGCGAACAGCACCGAATCCTGCACCGACGCCGCCGGATTCTCCAACACCGGGACGAGGCTGCGCCCGACGCCCCCGCTGTGCGTCCCGGCCAGCTCGGCCAGCGTCGGTAGCAGGTCGACGTGTGTGTAGAACGCGTCGGTTTCGGCGGCGCGGGGAAACAGCCCGGGGTTCGAGACGACCAGCGGCACGTGGATGATTTCCTCGTAGGCGCTGTAGCCTTTTTCGCGGAGCCCGTGCGCCAGGCCGTGCTCGCCGTGATCGGCCGTGCGGACCACGATGGTCTCCTTGGTGAGCCGGTATTGGTCCAACGCGTCGAGAATCGCCTGGAGCTGCGGTTCCACATACCCGTGGAGATACGCGTAGAATCGCACGAAGCGCCGACGCTGCGTCTCGGTCGGAAGCGGGCCGTCATCATCCATCGCCTTCCGAAACGCGGCCTGGATCGCCGGTTTGGTTGTCAGCGGGTCGGCGAAACTGGCCGGGACTCCGATGTCCAGGTCGGCGAACGCCTCGAGCCGGTACCCGCCCTGATCCCACCCATTGGGGTAGAACACGATGTCGTGCGGATTGACGAGCGACACGAACAGGCAGAACGGCTGCCGGCGGTCTTTCGGGGTCGACCCCACGCCGGCCAGGTACTCCAGCGCGCTCTGTCCGTATCCGGGCGTCTGTCCCGGCGAGGCCGTGCCGGTGGCAAACCGCCCATCGTTGTTCGCGGCGGCGCCCCCCATCGTCGCGCGGGCGCCGGCGCTGTCGAACGCGTTGTTACCGGCGTCGGGCGGGTTCCAGAACTTCCAGCCGTAGGAGTCCTGCATGGCCGCAATGTCCGCGGCGGTCCACGGCTCGTTGCTGGGCGGGCCGCCCTGAAAGGCCAGCGGGAAGCTCAAGTGCCACTTGCCCTTCCAGGCGACGTCGTAGCCGGCGCCGGCGAGCACGGTGGCGACGCTCGGCAGCTGCTGCGACGGCGGCAGCACCGGGTTGGGAAAGTCCAGGTACGGCAGGCGGTTGACGTTCGAGTACTCGCCGGTCAGCATGCACGCGCGCGACGGGGAGCACTGGGTCGACGACGTGTAGGCGCGGCGGAATTCGAGCCCGTGGCGCTTGAGCCGGGCCCAGCTCGGCATGACGCGTTCGATGTAGCCGGGTGGGAAATGCACGTTGTACCGTTCCTGGTCGGTAAAGAGCACCAGCAGGTTCGGCTTTTCGGGAATCCGCCCGGTTCGTTGCGGAACGAATCTGCGCAGCGCGTCGCGCGGGCTGCAGCCGGCGAGGCCTAACGCTCCGGCCCCGGCCAATCCGGCTCCAATGCGCAGCAATTGCCGTCGGGTGACCTTCATACCGTTTCCGGCCTCCCGGTTCCCGTTTCCGTCATTCGGTGTTCAACGCCGCCTCGATAGCCTCGCGTGCGCTGGCGAAGGCGTCCCGGGTGAATGTGGTCTTGTAGATTCCCCGGACCATGCCCTGCCGGTCGATCACGACGATGACGGGATACCGGCTGGAGACTTCATAGGCGGTGCCGACGGCGCCGGAGAAATCCAGCAGCATCGGTTTGTCGGTCTCGCTGCGGATCCGTGCCGCCACAAAGATGCGGAGGAATGAGGGGTACGTGTGCAGGTCAAGGAGCCCCAGCAGTTGGATCTGTGTCCCGAACGCGGCCGACAGGTTGTCCCCCCACGGCCGCATGCCCTGGCCGGAGTGCTGGTCGGCAGCCATGAGTACCACGATCTTTCCCCTGAGGTCGGCGAGCCGCCAGACGCGGTCGAATTGGTCCTTCAGATCAAACGCCGGCGCCGGCGAGCCAAGGGTGAGAACAGCAGTGGGCGCCGTGAGGAGGGCGATGGCGGTTACGACGGAGAGGACAGCGCCGCCTTGATTTTGCCGACTACGCATCCGAGAGACTCCGCGGCTTGAGGTTGCCCACAAGTTCGACAGGGTTTTCCCTCTCCCCCTTTCAGGAGGCGAGGGTCAGAGTGAGGGGATTAGTGACAATTCCCACGCCCGGAGTCGATGAAATCTCTCCCGGGCACCGCCACGAATTTCCACTCATAACTGGTCGGATGCAGCGCCAGTAGCAGGATGCCGAAAGCGTCGGCGCTGAAGATCACCGAGTTTTCTTCCGGTCTCCTCAGGCCGTACAGACTCCTGCCTCCGGTTCCCACGATGAACTGCCGGATGCCGCGGCCGGGGTCGGGTTTCCCCGTTGGGTCTTGCGGCGCGAACCGTTCATAGGTGTGGTCGTGCCCGTTTAGCACGACGTCGGCGCCGGCCTCGTAGAGCGCGCGCCAGAACGCCGCGTAGGTCGCGTTCGTGCCGTGGTAGCCGGACGAAAATCGGGGATGGTGCCAGTACGCCAGTGTGCACCGCGCCGGATTCGCGGCGAGGTCGGCCCGCAGCCATCGTTCCTGCGGTGATCCCGGCCCGCAGCCTCCGACGGCACCGCAGTTG
>DATDQT010000054.1:0-2110 GCA_035292085.1 bacterium | reverse complement strand
GCGAGGCTCAAGGCCGGCGAGACGGCGGTGTTTTCATGGATCGTATACAAGTCCCGCGCCCATCGCGATCGCGTGAACGCAAAGGTGATGAAGGACCCCCGCATACAGACGATGATGAACGATCCCATGCCATTCGACATGAAACGCATGTCTTACGGAGGCTTCAGGGTACTGGTGGACCTGTAGACTGCCGACGCCCATGCACGGGCGTGAGTATAGGGTTCGCCGCGACCAGCGTGCAGGTGCGCCGGTGAGCAACCGGGGACATAGCTGACAGAATGTCCGGGGACATGGCTAACACTTGTTCTTGAGGGAAGGAGCCCCGGTGATGGTGTGGGTGTGTTCGTCGAAGCGGCCGAGGAGGGTCTCGTAGTAAACGATGTTCCAGAGGCCGTCCTGGACTTCTTCGAGGCCGATGTATTCGTCATTGAGCGCTTGGCTCAGGAAGTGTTGGCCGGAGTGCAGGCGGAAGGTCCCCGCACTGCTGACGCGTCGGACCTCGAAGTGGCCGGGGTAGTCCGGCGGGGCGATGCGTTCGGGATACGGCTGCGGTGAGGGCACCCAGCGGGAAGCGGGCGTCTCGTCATTGAGGGCTTCGTGGGGCCGGAGCTCGTTGTAGGTCTTCTGGAAGGCATTGAAGACGCGTTGCTGGGAGTTCAGGTTGGCTGCGGGCGGCCGCGTGGCCTGCGCCTTCAACGTCTTGTGCAGCCGTTCGTGCGCGCCATTCTCCTGCGGGCTGCCGGGCCAGATGCGCTGGTGGCTGATGCCGAGCTGGAGCCACCAGACGTTGAGCCGGTTGAGGCCGTGAATGCCCGTGGAGGCAAACGGCGCCCCGTTGTCGCTGCGGATCGCGTCGGGGAGGCCGCAGGTGCGGAACAGGTGGCGGAGGTGCGGGTGCACCCCGGCCCCTGCAACATCCAGCAGCCCCTGACAGCAGAGCAGGTAGCGACTGAAGTGATCGATGATGGTCAGCGGGTAGCAATAGACGCCGTTGCGCGTGCGGAACTGGCCTTTGAAGTCGATGGTCCAGATCTGGTTCGGGGCGGTGGTGGTGAGGGGAGCGGCGCCCGGATGCTTCCACCGACGGTGGTGCCGCCGCGGGTGGGTGCGGCCGTAGCGCGCGAGGATATCGAAGATGGTGCTGCGCGCCGGCCAGTCGCGCTTCGGATCACGGGTGCGGAGGCGCTTCAAGATCTTGCGGGCGCCCCAGCCGAAGCGCGTGTGTTCCTTGAGGATCAGCTCGACGATGTCGGCGGGCGTTTGGTGGGGGCAGGATCGCGGCGCGCGGGTGTGATCGTACAACCCACGCGGGCCGTGCTGGCGGTAGCGATCGAACCACTTGTAGCCGGTGTTCCGGCTGATGCCGTAGCGGAGGCACAGTTCGGTCATCGTCCACTGGCCACTGTCGAGGTCCTGGGCGAAATGGTGACGTTCGAGCACGGGATTGGTCTCCTGCCAGGGCATCACTCCTCCTCCCAAACGGGTCAGGAAAAGTGTCACCCATGTGCCCGGACATCTGTCACCTATGTACCCAGGTTGTACCGGTCCGCTGTCTAACCCGACCATATGAAAGCGCGGGGCTGCCTCGGGCGGCTCCGGAGATTTGCGCGGAGTCTGGCCTCGAGGGCCACCTTCGGTGGTCACCTACAGGAGGCTCCGATGTTCTGGGTCGGGTTCGATCTGCACAAGCGCTACATCACGGCGTGCGCCGTGGATGAGGAGGGGCGCGTGGTGGCGGAACATCGCCGGCTACCACCGGACGTGGCCGCGTTGCTCGAGTGGTTGGCGACGCTGGGCGGGCCGGTGACGGTGGCGATGGAAGCGACGTTGTACTGGGCGTGGTTGCACGATCAGTTGAGCGCGGCGGGGATCGCGGCCGTGGCGGCGCATCCGTACCAGGTGAAGCTGATCTGGCAGGCGCGCTGCAAGACGGATCCGATCGATGCGCACAAGCTGGCCGATCTGCTGCGGGCGAAACTCCTGCCGGCCGTGTGGGTGCCGGATGCCGAGGTGCGGGCCCGGCGGAAGCTACTGCGGGGGCGGGCGTACCTGGTACGCCTCCGGACGAGTGTGAAGAATCGGATTCATGGGCATCTGACGGCCGAGAACC
>DATDQT010000053.1:0-7101 GCA_035292085.1 bacterium | reverse complement strand
TCTCGGCGCCTTCGTCCAGTGGGATCCGCGGACGAACAGCGTCACGGCGACGCGCGGCAGTACCACGGTGCAGCTGCAGATCGGGAGCACGCGGGCGGTTGTGAACGGACGGGTCGTGGTGCTCGACGTCCCACCGATGATCGTTCAGAGCCGCACGCTCGTGCCGCTGCGGTTCGTCAGCGAGGCCATGGGCGCCCGGGTGGACTGGGACGCGGCGACGCGCACCGTGTTCATTACTTCGGGCATCGTCGTCCAGCCGCCGCCCCCACCGCCAACCCCCGCCGTGGTCGAAGGGACCGTTTTTCGAGTCGACCTGGGCATCGTACCGTCGCGGCTCCTTGTGCAGCGCGACGGACAGATCTTTACATTCGTGGTGACGGCCGACACCGCGATCACGCAGGTCGATCCTGACACCGGTCGCGGCGGATCGATCGCGCTGTCCCGGATCCGTCCCGGCGACCAGGTCCGGGTGACCGCGGATACGGCCACCAACGCCATCACCATCCGCGTCCTCGTCCGTGAAGTCACCGGCCGCATTGATGCGGTGACGACGCGGGCGATCGTACTCCGGGATGGGCGCGCGTTCAACTTCGCCGAGGGCATCCGCTTCGTCCTCGACGGCCGGGACGCCGCCCGTGAGCAGCTGCGGTCGGGGATGGAAGTGACCCTCCGCGTCAACCCTACGACGAATCTGGTCACCGAAGTCGCCGCCCAGTCGGCCGGGGCCGCTCCACCGCCTCCTCCGCCGGGGCCGGTGGCCGTGCGGATTACCTCGGTCACCGTCGCTCAGGTGACCGCCGCCGCCCTGCGCACCGGGCAGCGCGTCGAAGTGACCCTGCGGGGAACGCCCGGCGGAACCGCGTCGTTTGACATCTTCGGCGTCGTCGCCGGCGTGCCGATGACGGAAATCTCCTCCGGTGTGTACCGGGGCAGCTACGCGGTGCGCGCGGGTGACACGATCGTGGATGCGGCGGTCATCGGACGCCTGCGGGTCGGCACCCAGGAGGTGCTGGTCGCGGCGGACCGGCCGGTGACCATCGATACCGTCGCGCCGGCCATTACCAACCGCTCGCCTGCCCCGAATTCCACTGTTAACAACGCGCGGCCCAACATCGTGGTGCTGTTTCAGGAAGAGGGCGCCGGACTCGACCCGGATGCGACCCGGCTGCTGGTGAACGGCGAGAATGTGACCCGAAACGCGACGATTACCGCCGAACGCCTAACCTACAATCCGCCGCGGGCGCTGTCGGGGACCGTGCGCGTCGAGGTCCATCTGGTGGACCGCGCCGGCAACCGGACCGACAGCGCGTGGACGTTCCGAATTGCCCCGCAGGCCGGATCGCTCATCCAGTCGGTGACGATCGGTCCGTCGACCACCCTGCGCGCCGGCGAGACGCTGATGGTGACCGCGGTCGGCGAACGCGGTGCCCGCGCGACGTTCTCGATTGAAGGCGTCGCCGAGAACCTCCCGATGGCGGAGGCCGCCAACCAGCCGGGGGTCTACTTTGGCAGTTACACGGTGCGGCCGGCCGATGCCGTCGAGAACGCCAGGATTACCGTCCGGCTGACCAAGGACGGGCGGACGTCTACCGCCGAAGCCACGGCCGAAGTCACGCTGGTGGGACAGGCGCCGGCGGCCCCGACAATCTCCCAGCCGCGGGAGGGCGAGCGGGTCGGTGCCACCTTTGAGATCCGGGGCCGGGCGACACCCGGCTACCGCGTGGTGGCCCGCATCGACTACCGCGGACTGGTGCTGGGTGTGGTGCCCATCGCTGGGACCTACGGAGAGTTCAGCGCGACCGTCGGCCGTGAGGGGAACTTCCGGATCATCGTCAACCCGCGGACGCGGATCCCCAACGCGGAGCTGACGATTACGGTCTGGGTCATTGATCCGGCCGGACGCCGTTCACCTCCGGCGACGGTGAAGGTCATTCAGGGCTAACGACCGGAAACGGGAAGCGGGAAGCGGGAAACGGGAAACGGTAAGAACAAGAGGGACGGGGCCTTCGAAGCCCTGTCCCTCTGCTTGTCTGGTTTCGCAGTGACTGATTCCCGATTCCCGATCCCCGATTCCGTGGGTTGTCGTTCAGCCCGCCCGGCTTCCACCACCGCCGCCTCCGCCACCGCCGCCTCCGCCGCTGCTGAAGCCGCCTCCGGATCTGCTGGAGGAGGACAGCGACCGGGCCAGACCCTGGAAGTTGCTGAACGACTTCGCCATGGACTGCATCGAGGTGACGAGGCCGGCCGATCCCACGCCGTCGCGGAACGAGCTCCCGCGGTACCAGTACGGCGTCGCCATCGTGGTATTGAGTTCGGTGGCGACGAGTTTGAGGTTGGCCAGCAGCTTGTCGGCGACACCGAGGGCCGTGGCGTAGACCAGGTAGTGCTCCCACAGCGGCAGCACTTTGGAACTGGCCTCCTTCAGGGCCGAGAAATCGGTCATGAAACGGGCGAACGCATCCCACCGTTTGACTTCCAGGGCGGCCTCCGGCGTCCGGCGCGACAGCCCTTTGGCGGCCACGGCGATGAGGATGAACCCGATGGGGATGACAAAGAACAGCGACACCCCCACCCCCAGGACCGCCGCGAGGATCATCGCCCCGATGGTGACGCCGATGAAGACGGTCTTGGCACGTTCGCTCTTCTTGTCGTCGAGTTTGAAGTACTTCCCCTCGAACCACTGCCGGAGTTTCGGGCCCCACGATTCGATGAACATCAGGTAGTTGCTCTTGCGGGAGGGGATCTTCTTCCCCCACTGCTCGATCTGGTCGCTGGTGGCTTCGGTCCCGTTCCCGGCCCGCTTGAACACCGCGGTGAGGACGTCGATCTCAAACGGGAACAGGCCCCGCTCGCCCGCTTTGGCCGGCGGCGTGGGATCGGTGAAAACCGCCTGGCCCATCGGCGTGAGCTTGTACACCAGATCGGTGTCCTTGAACAGTCCCGTGCCCAGGATGCCCTGATCTTCGCGTTCCTCGATGGTGAGATAGCCCAGGCGGGCGGCCTCCAGCAGCGTGGCGGCAAAGCCGCGGGACAGCGAGGAATTGTCGACGCTGCCCTGGGGGAGAATCGCCGGTACCACCGCCGGCGGCAGCGGCCGCGGGGCGTCGTGCTCATAGGACGCTTCGTACATGACGGCCGGCTCCCGGCCGAAGCGCGCGTACGTCCAGATCAAGCCTCCGATCAGCAGGACCATCAACAGGCCGGACCCGCCGATGCCGTAGAGGAAGATCCGCTCAAAGCCCTCTCCCTCACGCAGCGTGCGCGCCGACTGCGCCCGCTCGTCCTCGAGCAGGCTCTCGTGCGTCTGGCCGGTGCTGGCCGGCACTGAGGGGAAGAGTGCCGGGTCGAGCAGCGCCCGCACTTCGACGAAACTGCCGTCGGGGATGTTCGCTTGTTCAATCGTCGCACGGCTGAAGTCGCCCGCGATGTCGAGGTCGCCCGGGGGCGCCGAACTGTGGATGAAGACCTTGAACAGGTTCAGGCTCGCTCGGGGTGGGATGATCGCGATGCGCACGGTATCGATCGGCGCATGATCGGGTCCCTCGGCCTGCCAGTAGAACTGGGCCGCGTCGGTGTAGCGCTGCACGGCGTCGAGGATCCGGTAGCGGATCAGAAAGCGTTTGGTGGTGTCCTCCGCAGAGTACTCCCACCGTAGAATCACGTTGTTGCCGGAGCGGGTCTGGGTAAAGCGCAGCGGCTGGTTGGTGTCGGCGTCCCACACGCCCTGGTACTGGATGTCGTAGGTCCCGTATTGTCCCCGCGTGCCCCGCTCGATCTCCGCCCAGGTGAACGGGCCGTCGAACCGGAACGCCCGAATCTCGGTCACGTCGGCCGAGCCGTCGGGCTGCAGGCGGAACGTGATGTCGATGAGCGGATGATCGTACGACTTCGCCCACGCCGTGGGGCTGAGGATGGCGACCGCGAGCAGTGCGACAACGACAATGGTGCGCTTCATCGTGTCCTAGATGTTTGCGACGCCGACTCCGAACACCTCTCAGAAGCCGGGTTCCCGGTGTCCGGCTTCCGGGTTCCGGCAGTATCGTATAATCAGACCCATGAAATCCGGCGTCGGGCGTTTTCAGGTCATGGCCACACTCCAGGCCGCGCGGGCGAAATTGCTCGGACTGTCCCTGGTCTCGGCGAAGTCCTGGGGCCTGAACCGCGCCATCTACATTGCCGCGGCCAAGCGCGGCTTCAAGCCGGGGACCTCCGGACCCACCAAACCCAAGAAGTACGCGGCCACGTTCGCCGAGTACCACCTGGGCGAGGACAAGGCCTACAGTGTGAAGGCCGCCGGCCGGCTGCTCTTTACCATCGGCGGCGAGATTCAGACGCCCGACGATTTCACACGCCAGGTCGCGCAGCGCTTCGGGGGCACGTTCCGGCAGGCCTGGGCGGAAGCGATGGACATCGTCCGGCGGTACGACCGCGCGGTGCTGGAGCACCCCGACGATTTCTTCGCCCAGGTCTACCGTCCGCGCCGGGACGAGCTGGCCAAGAAATGGACCGCGGCGGCCGCGCGATGACCGTGCCGGCGATCGAGACGCAGGATCTCGTCCGGACCTACCGGACCAAACGATCCCCGCACAACCCCGAGGCCGCCCCGGTGGTGGCGCTCGACGGCATCACCCTGACCGTGCCGCGGGGCGAATTCTTCGGGCTGCTCGGCCCCAACGGGGCCGGCAAGACCACGCTGATCAAAGTGCTGGTCACGCTGCTCCTGCCGACGTCGGGACGGGCGAACGTCGTCGGGCTGGACGTCGTCACGCAGGCCCAGGCCGTCCGCGAGCGGATCTCGATGGTCTCCGGCGGGGAGCACTCCGGCTACGGGCTGCTGACCGTCCGCGAGCAGCTGTGGATGTTCAGCCAGTTCTACGGGCTGCCCACCGGCCCGGCGCTCACGCGCATCGATGACCTGCTGAAGGTCGTGGGCCTCTACGATGAGCGGCATCGCCGGGTCAGCGCGCTGTCCAGCGGGATGCGGCAGAAGATGAACATGGTGCGCGGCCTGCTGCCCGATCCGGACGTCCTGTTCCTCGACGAACCCACAGTCGGACTGGACGTCGGCGCGGCGCGGGACATCCGTACGTACATCAAGACGTGGGTCCACGACCGGCCCAACCGGTCGATTCTCTTGACGACCCACTACATGCACGAGGCCGAGGAACTGTGCGACCGGGTGGCGATCATCCACAAAGGACGCATCGTCGCCTGCGATACCCCCGCGGCCCTGCGTCAGCGCGCGGCGGGCGGGACGTACTTCGTGCTGACCACCGAGCCCCTGGACGGCGCCGTCACGCTGCAGGACGTCGCCGGCGTCGACCGGGCCGACGTGCGGCCGCTGGACGGGAAGAGCGAACTGCGCCTGCACCTGCGAGACGACGGCGCGATTGCGTCGGTGGTGCAGACGCTGGCCGCGCACCAGCGGCGCATCTTCTCGCTCCAGAAGGTCGAGCCCACGCTGGAAGAAGTCTTCGTTCAGATGGTCGGGCAGCGTCTGGAAGAAGCCGACGAGCGGAGGGGCGGGCCGTGAGCGTCCAGACCCTGACACCGGCCCGCGGGGCGGCCCGGACGATCCGGGCCATGCTCGGCCGCTCGTACCCGCGGATCATCGGCGCCAACCGCGAACGGTCGTGGCTGTTCTACGACACGGTCCTGCCGCTGCTGGGGACGGTCGCGTTCGTGTACGTGTACAAGGCCCTGGGCGCGCCCGAGCGGTTCATCGGCTACGTGATCATGGGGGGTGCGACGACCGCGTTCTGGCTCAATGTGATGTGGAGCATGGCCGCCCAGTTCTACTGGGACAAGCAGGGCGGCAACCTGGAACTCTACATGGTCGTGCCCTGCGGCGTGCCGGCCATCTTACTGGGCATGTCGCTGGGCGGCATGGTGGCCACGGTGCTGCGCGCCATCGCGATTGTGCTGTTGGGGTCGTGGTTGTTCCACGTGGACTACTCGCTGGTGCAGATCCCGCTGTTCGTCCTGGTCTTCGCCGTCGCGATTGTCGCGCTCTACGGCCTGGGGGTGACCTTTGCCAGTCTGTTCCTCCTGTGGGGGCGGGAAGCGTGGCACACCGCCAACCTGTTCATGGAGCCCGTGTTTCTCGTGTCGGGGTTCTACTTTCCGGTGAGCGCGCTGGGATTCTGGGTCGGGATGGGCGCCTCGATCATCCCGCTCACCCTGGCGCTGGACGCCATGCGCCAGCTCCTGTTCCCATCGGTCCATCCGGGCCTGCTGCCGGTGTCGTGGGAGCTGGGGATCCTGGTCGGCCTGGCCGCGTTGTTCATCGTGGTCGCCCGCCTGTCGCTGAAGAAAATGGAATTCCTCGCGCGGCGCGAGGGCCGCCTGAGTCTGCGATTCTGATGAGCGATCGTCTGCGGCGCTGGTGGACCACGCTGCGGGTGTCCTACTGGCTCGGCTGGCAGATCGAGAGCAACTGGACCGATCCGTTCTTGTTCTTCATCTACTCGATCGCCCGCCCGCTGGGCAGCGCGCTGATCCTCGTGTTCATGTTCTTCGTCGTCGCGCGCGTCCGCCAGGGGCCGATCCTGGGATTCTTCATCGTCGGTACCGCGTTCTGGCCGTTCATCGTCAGCGGCATGCAGGGGATGGCCTGGAGCATCATTAGTGACCGCGAACACTGGCGGACGCTGAAGTACGTCTACACGTCCCCGATCCCGTATCGCGCGTACCTGGTCGGCCGGGCGCTGGCGCAGGCCACGTCGGCGTCGGCGGCGATGCTCATCACGCTGCTGTTCGGCCGCTGGGTCTTGAAGGTGCCGATCGGCCTGGCGACGATCGACCTCCCGTACGCGCTCGCCGCGTTTGTGCTTGGGATTACCGCGATCATCGCCTTGGGACTGGTCATCGTCAGCGCCGCGATGATGATTTCTGGAGAGGCCTGGCGGATGCCCGAGGCGGTCGGGGCCGCGCTGTACCTGCTGTGCGGCGCCGTGTTCCCCGTCGCCGTGCTGCCCGGATTCCTGCAGACCGTCACGCAGGGGATCCCCCTGACGTGGTGGCTGGAGGCGATGCGCCGGGGCCTGCTGGGCTCGGGGACGCTGCGGTCATTCGCGTGGGCCAGCGATGCGCAGGTGCTGG
>DATDQT010000052.1:0-10269 GCA_035292085.1 bacterium | reverse complement strand
GGTCCAGTTCCATCCGACCGGCATGGTCTGGCCGCCGGGGACGCGCGGCCTCCTGGTGACCGAAGGGGTGCGCGGAGACGGAGGGGTTCTGCGCAACGCATCGGGCGAGCGCTTCATGTTCAACTACATCCCCGAGTTCTTCAGGAACAAGACCGCGTACAGCGAAGCCGAAGCGGACCGCTGGTACGAGGACAAACATCACCGCCGGCCTCCCGAACTGCTGCCCCGTGACGAGGTGACGCGGGCCATCTACGCGGAGGTCAAGGCCGGGCGCGGGAGTCCACACGGCGGCGTGTTCCTGGACATCGCGACGCGGCGCAGCACCGAATACATCAAGAAGCGGCTGCCGTCCATGCATCACCAGTTCATGGAACTCGCCGGCGTCGACATCACGAAGGACCCGATGGAAGTCTATCCCACCTGCCACTACAGCATGGGCGGCGTGCGGGTCGACGCCGAGACGCAGGAGACCGCAGTCCCCGGATTGTTTGCAGCCGGAGAACTGGCTGCCGGCCTCCACGGCGCGAACCGTCTGGGCGGGAATTCCCTCACGGACATCCTGGTGTTCGGCCGCCGGGCCGGGCTGTACGCCGCGAAGTTGGCCCAGGCGACGACGGGCACGACGGCACTCAGCACCGCGCAGATCGACGACGCGGCGGCCGAGCTCCTCGCCCCGTTTGCGGGAGGCGGTGGCGAGAATCCCTACACCATCCAATCCGAACTGCAGGAGACGATGCAGGACCACGTCGGCATCTACCGCGACGAGGCGGGCATGCGGGATGGCCTGCGGCGGATCGAGGCGCTGCAGGCGCGGGCCCGGCGGGTGAAGGTCGAGGGCGCGCGCGAGTACAACCCCGGCTGGCATGCCACGCGCGACCTGTACTCGATGCTCACCGTGGCCGAGGCCGTGACGCGGGCCGCGATCGAGCGCACGGAGACGCGGGGCGGCCACAGCCGCACGGACCACCCGAAGGCGGACCCGGAATGGGGCAAGGTGAACATCGTCGCCCGCAGATACAACGGCGAAATAATGCTGGATCGAGCACCGATACCACCGATACCGCCTGCCCTGTCGGCTCTGCTGGAGGTCAAGTAGATGAAAGCAGGCGAGTTGGTACGCCTCCGCGTCTGGCGCGGAACCCGCGCTGGGGGCGAGTTCAAGGATTACGAGGTGACGGCGACGGACGGCATGGTCGTGCTCGACGCCCTGCGGGAGGCCCAGGCCGCCCAGGCGCCCGATCTGGCCATCCGGTGGAACTGCAAAGCCGGCAAGTGCGGCAGCTGCAGCGCCGAGATCAACGGCCGGCCGCGGCTGACCTGCATGACGCGGCTGGAAGAGCTGCCCGACGAGGGCCCGGTCACCGTCGCGCCGATGAAGACGTTCCCGGTCATCAAAGACCTCGTCACCGACGTGTCGTGGAACTACGAGAAGGCAAGGGAGATCCCCCCGTTTGCGCCGGGCCCGAAGCCGCCGGACGGCAGGCGGCGCATGTACCAGGACGACGTCGAGCGGATCCAGGAGTTCCGCAAGTGCATCGAGTGCTTCCTGTGCCAGGACGTCTGCCACGTCATCCGCGACCATGCCGACAACAAACCCGCGTTTTCCGGTCCGCGCTTCCTGATCCACCTGGCCAACCTGGACATGCACCCCTGGGACACGGTCGACCGCACGGCGTTCATCAAGAAACAGGCCGGCATCGGGTTCTGCAACATCACGAAGTGCTGCACGGACGTCTGCCCCGAGAGCATCCGGCTGACCGACAACGCCATCATCCCGCTGAAGGAGCGCGTGGTGAGCCAGTACTACGACCCGCTGCTGTGGCTGTGGCGGAAGCTTACTGGGAAAGCACCAAAAAGCACGCAGTAACGGCCACACGTACGGCTCGAGCGTCTTCGGAGTCTGTCAATGACCTAACGGAGCAATCTGTGTATTTTGCCGAACTCGTGCCGGCACGAGTTGCGTTCTGTCCCTCAAAGTTGCGACAGAACACCAGCAGGATCGGCTCCCGCCGGTGTGGTCCCTGTTCGGTATCTGCCTAGCGCCGGCTGCCGACGGGTTCGAGGGTTTGTTTGGAGGATGGAGCAGGTTCGGCCCTGCCGTCCAGATCCAGTACCGCCCGGTTTCCGGAGACGATCAAGACAATTGCGACGGCCATCACCAGCCCGCTGATCCCAATTGCCATCGAGGCTCCCAGTGCCGATCCCAGCACGCCGGCGATCAGGCTGTTCAGCGGTCCGCTGCCGATCAGCGCCAGGGTGTAGATGCTCATCACCCGGCCGCGCAGGGCATCGGGCAGGTAGGACTGGATTGTCGAGTTGCAGGTCGTGAGAAACATCATCACGGTCGCGCCGATCGCCGCCGACAGGAGAATCGACAGCGACAGCGATCGTGAGAGCGCAAACCCGACCAGCGCCGCCACGGACGCCAACCCGACGCCGACGATGAACCGGCCGGGACGCCGCGGGCGCAGCGAGGCCACCGTGAGGCCGCCCAGCGTGGCGCCGATGCCGGCGCCGCCGAGCAGGAATCCGTTCCCCGCCGGGCCCGCGTTCAGTACGCGGCTGGCGACCACCGGCATCAGTACGACGTACGTGAACGCGAAGGTCCCGACCAGTGCGACCATGAGCAGGAGGGTCCGGATGACGGCGTGATGCCACACGTACCCGACGCCTTCGCGCACGTCGTTCCACAAATGCGCCGGTGCCCGTGCGGTCTCGTCGCGGGCGGGACGCATGATGCCGATCGCGTAGAGGATGGCCAGGTAGGTCACCGTGTTGACGGCAAAGCACCACGCCGGACCCGCCGCCGCGTAGAGCAGTCCCGCCACGGGCGGGCCGACCACGCGGCTGGCGTTGAACGCCGTCGAGCTCAACGCGATGGCGTTGGTGAGGTCCTCGCGCGCGACCAGCGACGGGATCATCGACTGGCGCGCCGGCGCATCGAAGGCCATCACGGTGCCGTTGACCAGGGCCAGCACGTAGATCTGCCAGACCTGAATCATGCCCAGGAATGTCAGCGTCGCCAGGATCGCGGACTGCACCATGAAGGTGGTCTGGGTCACTAACAGGAGCCGCCGGCGGTCGAAGCGGTCGGCGACCACGCCGCCCAGCAGCGAGAGCACGGTCGACGGCAGTGAGAAGAACAGCACGGTGAGACTGGTAG
Organism: bacterium; assembly: GCA_035292085.1. Taxonomy (GTDB): domain Bacteria; phylum Sysuimicrobiota; class Sysuimicrobiia; order Sysuimicrobiales; family Kaftiobacteriaceae; genus DASXUC01. The sequence continues at coordinate 7,106 of DATDQT010000052.1, read as the reverse complement.
CCAGCGCGGAACGCGTCAGTTCCCAGACCAGGTAGCTCTGCGCGGTGCCCTGCATCCAGGTGCCAATCAGCGACACCAGCGAGCCGGTCCAGAACAGCCGGTAGTTCCGGTGGCGGAGTCCGGAAAACGTGGAGAGGCTGCTGACCGCGCTCACGGACTCTGCGGGGTGAGTCTCGACAGCAGCGCTTCGACGTCGCGCCGGAAGATACGGTAGACCTTCCCCAGCTTGGCCGCCGGCAACCACCCCAGGCGGATGTACTTGTACACTGTGACCTTGTGGACCTGAAGGTACTCCGCGGCCTGCTCGACCGTGAGCAGTTCCCGCTCGATCCCTTCAGGCTCTTGCGTCAGTCGCTGCATCCTTTGCCCCCGTCCGATTGTTGATACCACATGTTTTGCTCACACACTGTGACCGATGTCACTGCACCGGGAGCGAAGAGCGGTCCGGCCGCGCCGGACGCCGCGCGCCCAGCAGATCGTTCAGCCGCGCGCTGATCTCGTCGCCGCTCTCCGGCCGGCGCTGGTAGTAGTTCTTGCTCTGCCGCTCCACGACACGCACGAGGTGCGCCGCGCGAAGCAACGCCAGGTGGTGGATCGCCGTCACGTGGGTGACGCCCAGCCGGTTGGCGATTTCCTGGAGGTACATGTCGCGCTCCCCGAGCATGTGCAGGACCCGCAGGCGCGTCTCGTCCCCCAGCGCTTTGAACAGGAGCGTGAGCTCACGCGCCGCCGGTGGGTCCGCCGCACCGGTGGCGACCGGGTAGATGAACACCCGTGCTCCCGGGTACTCGCTCATCAGGTTATACGGCCGGAAGTGATACGTTGGGGCAAGCACGACCCGCGTGATCTCGCTTTCGGGATTGATCCGGAAGCCGCCGCTCGCGCGCTCGACCAGTTCCACCGGCGGCAGCGCCGCCGCCAGCGCCTGCTTCGCCTCCACATCGGCGCGCAGGATCGGCACGACCTGCGGCTCTTCATTCACATACACCCGCTCGTAGAACCCACTGACGAGACCAACAAGACGGGCATGCGCCTCGTCGGCGCCCAGCGCGAGGATGGCGCGGACGCGTGCGGCTTCAAACTCCGCCGGATACGCTCCGACCGCAGCCTGCACCGCGAGGTCTGTGGGATCGATCAGGGCATTGTGGATCACCGGCCCGACCGGGCGGGCGGCTCGGGGGGCCGTCAGCATGTCTTCGAGCAGGTCGACGGGGCGCGAGGCCCGGAGGGACGACAGGAATTCGGGCACCGAGGCCCCCGGCCGGTCTTCGAGCAGAGAGGTCAGCCCCATCAGGAAGCCCCGCTGCTTGCCGAAGAGGCGCAGATCCTTCCGGAACACCTGCCCCAGCGCCTTCCTGGCACGTCCCACCCACCGGCGGTCGATTTCAAACTCCCGGTCGGGAGTCCAGTTCTCGACCAGGTACATGGCGGCCAGCAGGTCGTAGACCGGAGACGGGTCAAGCCGGACCTGGAAGGGCTGGGTTTTGGTGGTGAGGTCGATAATCTTCATGTAGATAGCTATCTACAACGATGTTTATCCTACCCTACCCGAGTGGAATCCGTCAATCTCACCTTGGCGCGGGGGCTAGCCCAAACTGCGGGGTCTGACCCCTTAGCATGGGGGGTCTCTGGCTGCCCAGGCTAGCCCCAACCTGCGGGGTCTGACCCCTTGACCTAGGGGGACTTCTTCCAGGCTATGTCGGGTCGCCCGGCCCGGCGGTTGGCGGCGCGGGCCAGCACAAAGAACAGGTCGGAGAGGCGGTTCAGGTAGGGGACGATCTGCGGGTTGACCGGCTCCGACCGCGCCAGGGTCACCACATGCCGTTCGGCCCGCCGGGCGACGGCACGGGCCACGTGCAGCGCGGCGGCCGCATGGCTACCTCCCGGCAGGATGAACTCGCGCAGCGGCGTCAACGTCTGTTCTGCGCCATCGATCGCGTGCTCCAGCGCTTCCACCTGATCGAGACTCATCCCTGATTCCGCGGTCTCTGACGCAGGGGTCGCCAGTTCCGCGCCGAGGTCGAACAGCCGGTGCTGGATGGAACGCAGCAGCCCTGCTGTGTCGGCGTCGTCGAGTGCTGCGATCACGACTCCAAGGTGGGAGTTCAGTTCATCGATGGCGCCGTAGGCCTGCACGCGCGGGTGATCCTTGGGGACCCGTGCGCCTCCGATCAGCCCCGTCTCTCCACGGTCTCCCGCGCGGGTGTATATCTTCGTCAACTGGACTCTTCTCCGCCGGCCACCACAGGCTCGGGGGCCGCTGCCGGCTGCACCGCACGGAGGTGATCGGCCATCCAGCGCACGATCCAGCGCAGCCGCTCGAGGCGATGCTGGGGTTTGCCGTTGCGCGACAGGTCATGGCTCTCGCCGGGGAACCGGATGAACGTGACCTCGCGGTGCAGTTTCTTCAACGCGGCGAAGAACTGCTCGGCTTCGGGGATAGGGCAGCGCAGATCGTTCTCGCTGTGCAGGATGAGCAGCGGCGTCGTAATCTTCTCCACGTACGCCAGCGGCGAGTGCTCCCAGTACCAGGTCGGACTCTCCCACGGGTCACCGGGGAATTCCCAGAACCCCTTCATGAACGCCAGATCGCTGGTGCCCCACTGGCTGAGGTGGTTGGAGATCGAGCGCATCGTCACCGCCGCTTTGAACCGGTCGGTGTGCCCGATCACCCAGTTCGTCATGAACCCGCCGTAGCTGCCGCCGGCCACGCCCAGGCGGTCGGCATCGAGAAACGGGTACCGGGCGAGCGCCGCATCGAGGCCGCGCATGATGTCCTCGTAGTCCTTGCCGCCCCAGTCGTGGTGGGTCGCGGCGGTGAAACGCTGGCCGTAGCCCTGGCTGCCGCGCGGGTTGGTGAACACGAGCGCAAACCCTTCGGCGGCCAGGACCTGGAACTCGTGGAAGAAGGCCTCCCCGTAGGCGCCGTGGGGCCCGCCGTGGATCTGCAGGATGGTGGGATAGCGTTCGCCGTCGCGGAAGCCGGCCGGGCGCATCACCCAGCCCTCCACCGGCCAGCCGTCGGCGCCTTCGTAGTCGAATCGCTCCGGAACGCTCACCTGCACCGCGCCGAGCAGTTCGTCGTTCACCGCGGTCAGCCGCCTGACATCGGTGAACCGGCCGGCCGCATCTCGCTCCACCTGCCACAGGTCCCCGGGATTCGCGGGTTCCGACGCCGCAATGACGGCGGTCGTGCCGGCCGGATCAATGGCATACCCGAAGATCTCTCGACGCCCCGACGTGAGCACGGTGACAGGCCCACCCGCTGCGTCGATCACGCCAATCTGGTTGGCCGCGCCGTCGGCGACGAGGAAGTAAATCCGGCGACCGTCGGCGGACCAGCGTGGACCGCCGATTCTGGGATGCGCACGCATGTCCGAGATGATGTGGTGGACCAGGCTGCGATCGTACGCCGCGGTGAGGTTGGTGGCCGGGCCGCCGGCGGCGGGCACCAACCACAGCCCGGTGTTGGTCGCCCCCATCGCGGCGTTGTCGTGTCCCAGGTAGGCGATCCACGTGCCGTCGGGAGACCACGCCGGCGTCGTCGCAGGCCCGTTGGACACCGTGAGCTGGGCCATCGCGCCCGTGGACACGTCCACCACCCAAACGTCGGCGACATTGGTGAAATCCCCGTCGGGCGTGCGGTTGGCCGCGCAGGCGATCGCACGACCGTCCGGCGCCCAGACCGGATCGATGTGGTCGAAATCGCCAGCCGTCAATTGCCGGGGCGTACCATCGTCGGCGGGTACCGTGAAGATGTGCTTGTACCGGGTATCCCAAAACCCCTCACCGTCGAACTTGTAGCGGATGCGCGTGATGACCTTGACGTCGCTGTCCGGCTTCGGGATGTCGGCTTTGCCGACGAACGCGATGGTGCTGCCGTCCGGAGACCACGCCGGATCGGCCGGCGCGAAGCCTCCCGCCACCAGCTGCCGCGCCTCGCCGCCGTCGGCGGGAATCACGAAGAGCTGCTTGGGTTTTTTCGCTCCGGGTTCGGCGGCCGCTCCGCGATCGCTGGTGAATGCGATCGACCGGCCGTCTGGAGACCAGCGTGGGCTGCCATCGCGGTGGTCACCCCAGGTGAATTGGCGCGGCTCGCCAGCCCCGAGCGGGACAATCCACAGATGCGAGCGATACGTGTTCGGTTCGCGATCGGCCACCGTGAGCACGTAGACGACCCTCGTGCCGTCGGGCGACAGCTGCGGATCGCCGATCCACTTCAGGGCGAGTAAGTCCTCGATAGTGATCGTCCGCCTATCCATGTCTGTCATCTCCCATATGCGAGTCGTTCGGCCAGCGCCGGGGGCAGACCGGCGGCGAGCATCTTCTCTTGCGTGCGTTCCACCGCGTACTCCACCCGCACGAGATGGGCCGCATCGTCGTCCAGACGCAGGTAGGCCGCACGGGGATCCCCGTCGCGGGGCTGACCGACGCTGCCGGCGTTGATGATGTACCGGGAGGCAGGGTCGATGCGCAGCGGAGTCTCCGGAGTCAGCACGCCGGCCCGGACCCCGTCATTGTGCTTCGTGAAAACCACCGGGACATGGGTGTGGCCCACGGCGCAAATCCGAAACGCGCGGGCGTGAAAACTCACCTCCGCGGTCGCCGGATCGAAGATGTACTCCTCGATCGGATCCCGCACACTCCCGTGCACGGCGAGAAACCCGTCGCGCTCGATCCGTTCCGGCAGCCCGTGAAGGAAGGCCCTCGTCTCCGATGAGAGCTGAACCTGCGTCCAGCGAATCGCGGCGGCCGCCAGCGGATTGAAGAAGGAGACGTCGAGTTCCCCCAGGGCGGCGAGGTCGTGGTTCCCGGCCACGGCAGCCGCGACGACCGGTCGCAGCCGTGCGACGCACGCATTGGGATCGGGCCCGTAGCCCACAAAGTCGCCGAGACAGAACACCGCGTCGGGGTTCCACGCGGCGACGTCCGTCAGCACGGCCTCGAGGGCCTCGAGGTTTCCATGGATGTCGGACAAGACGGCGTACTTCACGGGCGGGGTTCGGCCGACGGGCGACGGCGGGCCCCCTGGAGGAACCGAACGAGAATGGCCGCGCCAATGAGAAAAACCACCACCGGCGTGAGCCAGACCGCCAGACCCAGACCCCGGCGCGGTGGGGCGGCCAGCACGGATTCGCCGAACTGGCCGACGAAAAACGCGATGATCTGCTCGCGGGACTCCCCGCGCTGCAGCCGGGCGCGGATCTCGTCGCGCATCTGCATGGCCAACTGACTGTTGGACTCGGCCACCGTTTGGCCGGCGCAGACGGGACACATCAGCTCGCGGGCAATCGCGTACACCTGGTCCTCGAGCGATGGGGCCGCAACCGAAGACACCGCCATCAGACATAGTACGGCAAGGACAATGGCGATCCGGATCACGCGGGTACCCTTCGGGGCTCGCGCAGGGCCTTCCTGTGATAATCCAGAACCCCTGCAGCGCATGAGGCTTGTTGACCGATGGTTCCGGCCGTGGATTCCCGCGGCCGCGCGCAGGAACGCCGCCGTCGATCTGCTGTCCGCCGCCTTATTTGGTGTGTTCGGCGGACTCACGACTCCGTTCATCCCCGTCATGGGCCGCCGGCTCGGTGCGTCGGAGCTGGCCGTCTCGCTGCTGGTGGCCGCCCCGGCCATCGTCCTGCTGTTGTCGCTGTGGTGGGCGCGGCTGCTGCAGACCACCCATCCGGTCCGGCTGGTCGTGTGGCCGCAGGCGGTCGGGCGGGCCCTATTCCTGCTGATGCCGCTCATCCAGCGACCGGTCGCCTATGTGGCCTGCGTCGTCGCCTACCATGCCGTCTCCTCGGTCGGCACGCTCGGCTACGCGCAGGTGATGCGCTCGGTCTATCCCGACGACGTCCGCGGGCGGATCATGGCCCTCGTGCGCGTCGGCATGGCCGTGGCCTGGATCGCCGGATCGCTGGCCGGCGGGCAGATCATGGATCGGATCGCATTTCAGTGGGTCTTCGGGGTCGCCGGGATGTTCGGCGTCGCCAGCGCGCTGGTATTCCGGGCGATGCGCATGGGCGCGGTCGAGGCGCCGGCGGTTTCCCCCAGTCTCCGGCGGACGGTGGACGTGCTCCGGGCCCACCCCGCATTCCGCCGCCTCCTGCTGGCGTTTTTCGTCTTTGGGTTCGGCGCGTGGCTGATGGGACCGGCGGTCCCGATCCTCCTCGTGGACGTCCTGCGCGCGTCAAGCTTCCAGGTGGGCCTGCTGGGAGCCATCACGTCGGGCATGTGGCTGCTGGCCTATTACTACTGGGGCCGGATGATCGACCGCAAGACGGCGGTCGGCGCCCTGGGGACGATCTTTCTCATCGGAGCCATCTCACCGATCATCTACGGCCTGGCGTCCAACGCCTGGGTCGTCCAACTCGCCGGCATCACCGAAGGCCTGGTCTCAGCGGGGATCGATCTGGGGTGGCTCACCGCGGTGCTGCAGTATGCGCCGGCAGCGGAACTTCGCCACTACCTGGCGATCTTCAACACCCTGGTGGGACTGCGGGCCGCCACAGCGCCGTTCCTGGCCGGGCTCCTGATCCCCCTAATCGGGGTCCGCTGGATCTTCGCGGCGGCATGCGTGCTGATTCTCGCCGGCGCGTGGCTCCTCCGCCGGCTCGCTCCGGAGCGGACGGCCTAAACCGTCATGGCTGGAGATGGCCGCGGAGTTCGTCGAGAAACGCGGCGAGGTAGGCGGCCCCGATCTCGTCGGGTTCCCGGCCCGCCAGCGCACCGCGGTCGAGGTCCAGCGCCGCCGCAATGTGGTCGACCATCGGCCGTAAGGTCTGGATGTACGTTTCCACGTGCTTGACGCCCGAGCGCGTGTGCGGCACGGGAATCACAAACCCGCGCCGGCGCGCACCGGGGTCCATCCGGCGACCGACTGCCATCACGTCACCTCCTGGATCAGTCCCGTTCCAGGTCGACTGCCACGTGCGCCGAACGCGTCAAGTCTCACTGTCAACTTGGAACGGGATCAGGCCGCGAGTGCGAACTCGGCGATGGTAGGATGCACCAGCCGCTCGAAATCCTGATACGCAATCGTCATCGTCTCGCGATGGTTCCCCGCGCGGAACACGATCTTCGGGTCTTCGGCCAGGCGCCGGTCG
>DATDQT010000051.1:0-94125 GCA_035292085.1 bacterium | reverse complement strand
GCCATCGTGTCATCCCAGACACTTTGGGCGGCGAAGAAATTCCGCACGGCCTCCTCCGAGAGTCTGCCGTGCTGCTGAACTGCCTGCGCAAACCGCTCGAAATACAACGCGCTCCCCAGCGCAAATCCGGGTGGCAGCAGGCCGCGTTCCTCATCAGAGAGCGCGTCCAGCCCCTGCTGCGCGATGGCTCTGGTCAGCGCGTCCGGCGCGTTCAGCGCCACGGTGTCCCCGCCGGCCCCGCGGGGAAACAAAATCAGCGGTCGATACCAGGCAAAGGGTGCGCCACCCCAGCGGACCGCGCGGACGAATTCCGGCTCTGAAATCTCGCCGCGTACGTACCAGTCCACCCATATCTGATCCGGATACGCGAGGAATTCCAGCCCGACACTCACCCGAAGACTTCGCGCTTTCAGTGCCTCCAGCACCAAGAGCTGATTGGCGTGGTGCGCCGCATCGTCGTGCTCTTCGCCGATGATCAGGATGTCGCCCGCGCGCACCGCCTGGGCGACCTGCTCGAGGCTGACCGGCCGGCCGGTCCGGCCGTCGAAGATGCCCGGCGCCGCGGCGGCCCAGACCACGGCCGGGAGAAGGAGGATGAGTGCGAAAGCGCCCCGCATCAACCCCGACGCGTTAGACCACGTTCACACGGACACGCTGGACCGCGTTGTTGGCATTGCGGGCGGCCATCTGCAGCTGCTCCGGGCCGATCATGACACCTCACCCCCCACCGGTGCTCCGCTCCACACATCTTCCGCAGAGGTCTCGCGATGCCCCTGTCCCGCTGACCCACTCGCTGCGATCGGGTTGAGGACAGCGCAGTGCGACCGGAGGCTCGGTGCGGTCGAACGGCGAACATCCCTGGCACACCTTCGATGGACCACGAGCACGAAGGGCACCTCGACTATACGTCCTTGGTCGTCATCTTCTTCGACGACATGAAGGGCTCTGTGGCCCTCAAGGAGAGCATGACCGAGAAGTGGGACGAGCAGACATTCCAGCGGCTCCGCAAAGAACATGATGCCCTGCTGAAGTCGATCATCACCCGAGACGGGGCGGGCGAAGTGATCAAGTCCACGGGGGACGGCCTGCTCGCGATCTTCTTCAAGCCGTCGGTCGCCGTGGAACGGGCGGTCGAAATCCAGGAACGGCTTCACGCCCATCCGCATCTGAGCGTCCGCATCGGCATGGACGTGGGGGAAGTACGGATCGAGTCGGATGGGTCGGTGAAGCTGGACGCGTTTGGGCGCCACGTCGACTGGGCGGCCCGGGCGATGCAGCTGGTCGACGGCGGTCACATCTGCGTGACCCGTCCGCTCTACACCGATGCCTTCAGCTGGATTACGAAGACCCGCATCGCCTGGAAGGACCACGGTCCGTACCGGGTGAAACCGGCGGACCCGCCGATGGAATTCTTCGAACCGTACAACGCAAATATCGCGCAGCCGATGGAGAGCCTGCTGGGCGAGAAAGTCTCCCTGGTCGAGCCGCGTGCCGCCGCCACCCCGCCGGCCGGCCCCACGCAGCAGATGAGGATGGCCCGTTCCTGGGAATCAGTGGCCCGCGACGGGCGGGACTTCGCCGAGCGCGGCTCCGGCATGATGTACTGGTTCAAGGTCCCGCTCGGCGGGGTGTGCTACCCGGAAGGTTTCCGGAACTTCCTTCAACCGGCGCTCGTCAACCCGCGGATTTCGAAAATCCGATTCCTGTTGGACTCCGCGTCCCCCATCATTCCGAAGATCTGGCACGAACTCGTACTCCCCCTCGTGCGGGACTGGGCGACCCAGGCGCAAATCAGCGGTCGGCTCGAGGAAAATCCGGACGGCGGCCGCTATGCCTGGACAGCCTCGCGGCAGAAAACGCTCGCCTGGGCCTTCGTGAATCTCTCGCAGGAGTTCACGCCGTGTTTCAAACTGCTGATCCACGATCCCGATACCGACGAAGCGGTGGACCCGCAGGCACAGATCTTCCTGTCGACAGCCACGCGCACGGTCCGGTTCCTCGATGGGTCCATGCAGACGGTACGCATCCCCGACGCCGTGCTGCGGGTCAGCGCACAGGAAAACGACAGCCTGATGTACGCGTTGAACCTTGTCGCGAATCAGTGGGACTCGTTGTTTACGTAGCGATACGCCGCGCAGATCATCCCGTAGTACGCCGGCACCTCGTATGAATACAACCGCCCGTGCAGTCGCAGGCGCCGCGCAATCCCCGCCAGCATCGCGACTTGCCAGAGGCTGTCCGGTTTGGCGCGGTCGATCAATCGCGGGCCGAACTGGAACACGGCGTCAAGATTGTTGTCCGTAATCGCCTTCACCATCCCGGCGTCGTACGTCGCCGCGGCCGGACTGAACCCGTAGGGACCGGAGGTCTTGTGCGCGTGCGCATGGTCGGCGCTAGCGACGAACACGATCCGGCGGCGGTCCCGCGCCGCGACGTCTGCGATCACCTCGCCGAACCGGGCATTCTCCCGCAGGGGAATCTCCCGGGAGGGAGTGACGACGACCACTTGCGCGGAGAGCCTGGGTTCTTTCAGGAAGAACCACAACGGCACCAGCGTGCCCCAGTCCATCGGCATGTCGGAGACCGGTCCCGACGCCGTCCCGTAGTTGGCGGCCACGACCGGCAGATGCCGGGCCTCCGCGCGGGCGACCAGGCGTCGGGCCAGGTCCACATCACACGCCGCGTGCAGCTGCACTCGACGGCGGCCGCGGGCCAAGCGTGTCAGCGCGAACCCATGCGCCCCGGACACCAGGTACCCGGAGGTGTTGGCCGCGGTCACCACCCCGATCTTGCCGTCCAGGCGCAGGTTGTGCGGCGTGGCCACGACGATCGTGTGCGGCCGCACCGCTTTGATCTCGCGTCCGATGCGCCGCATCGCCTCCCGGGTCGCGCGGAAACGGCGCAGCTCGGCGCCTGAGGAGAGCCGCGGGATCAGGTGCCCGTGCGGCGCGATGCAGGCGTAGACCAGCGGCATCAGAACACCCCCGGGATGAACCGCGTCGTGGTCCGCATGTACTCAGTGTATGCGCGGCCGAAGGCCGCCGACAGCGCCGCTTCCTCATGGAACGCCTGGAGGACGATCCGAAAGACAGCAAACGGGACGGCGACGCTGAACAGCGGGCAGGGCAGGACCAGCCAGGCCCCCAGGAAGTACGCGATGAACGCCGCGTAGACAGGGTGGCGGATGTACCGGTACGGCCCCGCCGTGACGATTCCGGGCGTCTGGGATGTATCGATGCCAATCTGAAACGCCGCCCCCAGTGTGCGCAGCGCGGTGAAGTGCAGCCACAACCCTCCCGTGAGCGCGAGGACGCCCACACCCCGGAGGGCCGGTAGGTCGAACAGCGGCCGGACGAGCGCAACCTCGGGGCGCCTCGCGGCCAGGATGAAGACGACCGGGAAGATCGCCAGGAGAACCACGGAGATCTTCTCCTCGGCGGTACCTGACCGCAGGATGACGAGGGGGGATCGCCCGGCAAGCCGCTGGCCACGCGTCACGGCGTAGAGGGTGATGCTGTAGAATCCGACGGCAAATCCGATCGCCGCCGGAAGGGGGATGCTCACCGCCGCAGAGGCCCTACCAGGGCAGCCCGACCGCGCCGGTCAGGAACTTCATGAACGGCGCCGCGTCCTTGCACAGCGCGGTGAACTGGTCGAGGAACCTCAGGCTCAGCGCATCGCGTTCGGTGAGGCGCACGCCGGCCGTGAAATCCTTGCGCTTGAGATCCTCGATCAATGGGTGATGCGGATCGACCCCCTGCGGCGCGCGCTTGAGCGTCTCGCCTTCCACGACAAAGCGCCGCCGGAATGCCGGCGCCGAGACCGCGCGCTTCCACCGTGACGGCGTCGTCACGATGGCCGCCCGGATCTTCGCAAGCGTCTCGGAGTCGGGCTGCCAGACGCCCACCCCGACGTAGACGTCCTTCGGGGCCAGGTGGATGTAGTACCCCGGCGCGTGGACGCTGCCGGCCCGCTCGTGTTCAAAGTGTGCCGACGCATGGGTCTTGTAGGGACTCTTGTCGCGCGAAAAGCGGGTATCGCGGTAGATGCGGAACATCGAGCCACCCGTCGGCCGCGGATCGGCCACGAAGTGCGGACTGATCGCGCGCAGGCGTGGCCCGAAGTCGGCGATGAACCTTAGCAGCGGATCCCGGACGGTCTGCTCGTAGCGCTCCTTGTGGGCGTGAAACCAGTCCCGGTTATTGTGGGTTTTCAGATCCCGCAGAAACGAGAAGAACGCCGGCGAGAAGTAGGCCTCCTGTGCCATCAACGGTTACCTCCTGCGTGGAGTTCGGGGCATCCCCGCGGCCAGGCGCCGCAGAACAAAGATCTGCGCGGCATGGTAGCTGTCATGCGTGGCGACGTCGACCACAAAGTCCAGCATGCGCCAGCGCAGCCGCCGCGGGTCGACCGCCGCCGCCGGAGCCAGGAGGTCCGCCGCACGAGCCGCGCGCAACGCGCGCATCAACCGGCGGTGGGCTGCGGCGAGCTCGGCGCGTGCCCCGGCCCATCCCCGGACCGTCGGCGCCACCGGCCGCCAGTTGGCCGCCTTATCGTAAGTCCACGGCCGCCCGGTCAGACGCGCCTCGACGGCATCTTTCCAGTACCCCATGTGCACGGTGATTTCGGCGATGGTGTGCTGGTCGGGATGCGGCCGCCAGTGTGCCGCGGCCGGGGACACTCCGCGGATCGCCCGCAGCACGCCGGGACCGGCCCAGTTGCCCGAGCGGTACGTCCGGTCGACCCTGGCGCGGAGCCAGTCGGCGATGGATTGCGCTGCCATGGAACGTGAGATGCTTCTTCGCCTGCCGGGGCGGTGGGTCCTCGGCCACGCCGACCGTCGTGTCGATCCGTCCTGATCTGCTACCATCTGACATTGTGAAGGAACTGGCAGGATTGTTCCTCCGGCTGGGCCTCACCGCGTTCGGTGGCCCCGCGGCGCACATCGCGATGATGCGGGAGGAAGTCGTGCGCCGGCGCCGCTGGATGAGTGACCAGCATTTCCTCGACCTGCTCGGCGCGACGCACCTCATTCCCGGACCGAACTCCACCGAGATGGCGATCCATATCGGGTACGCCCGGGCCGGATGGCCGGGGCTCATCGTGGGGGGCGTGTGTTTCATTGTGCCGGCGATGGTCCTGGTCCTGGCGCTGGCGTGGGTCTATGTCCGCTACGGGACCCTGCCCGAGGCCGGCGCGCTGCTCTACGGCATCAAGCCGGTGATCATCGCCATCGTGGCCCAGGCGCTGTGGGGCCTCGCCCGGACGGCAGTACGGAGCCCGCTGCTCGCCGTCCTCGGTGCTGCCACCCTCATCCTGTACTTTCTGGGTGTCAATGAGATCGCGCTCCTCGCCGGCAGTGCGATCGTCACGATGCTGGCCATCAACGCGTCCCGTCTCCGCGCCGTCCACGTCCCGGTGGCACTCCCGTGGGTGGCGGCGGTACCCGCCGCCGCTCAGGCCGCCGCGGCCGCATTCAGCACGGCGACCATGTTTCTGACGTTTCTGAAGATCGGCGCCGTGCTCTACGGCAGCGGCTACGTGCTGCTGGCATTCCTGCGCAGCGACTTCGTGGTCCGTCTGGGGTGGCTCACCGAAAGCCAGCTGCTCGACGCCGTGGCCATCGGGCAGATTACGCCGGGGCCGGTCTTTACCACCGCGACCTTCATTGGGTACGTCCTGGGGGGCTGGAGCGGCGCACTGCTGGCGACCCTCGGGATCTTCTTGCCGTCGTTTGTGTTCGTCGCCGTCAGCTACCCGTTCGTCAGGCGCCTGCGCCGGTCCCCGTGGGCGGCCGGCCTGCTCGACGGCACGAACGTCGCGGCTGTCGCGTTGATGGCCGGCGTGACCTGGCAGCTGGGCCGCGCGGCCATCGTCGACTGGCTGACGGTCGCGCTGGCGGTGCTGTCGGCGATTCTCTTGTTCCGGTTTCGCGTCAACTCGGCGTGGTTGGTGGCCGGCGGCGCGGTCGCGGGCGCCGCGGCGGTCCTACTCTGATTCTGCCGGCGTCGACCGGCGGAACCCGATCGCCGGCGTTGAGGAGGGTGCGGCCGCGGCCTGGGCCGGTGCTAGCCACCAAGCGAGGATTTCGCGCACAACCACGACGACGGGAACGGCAAAGAACATCCCCAGAACGCCAAACAGTTGATTGAGCGCCAGCAGGGCCACCATGATCGCCAGCGGGTGAAGTTTGGTCATCCGTCCCAAGATCATCGGGACCAGCAGGTTCGACAGCAGTTTGACGACTGTCACCACCACGAAGCCCCACACCCAGATCAGGCCGCCTTGAGGCACGGCGATGATCACCACCAGGACGTACGTGGCGAACCCGCCGATGTACGGAATCGCTTCCGCCACGGCCGCGAACACGCCGATCGCCACCGGACTGTGTACCCCGACCAGCCACATCCCGAGCCCGACGAGCGTTCCGACGATCGAACTCACGACCACCTGGGCCCACAAGCCCCAGCGCAGCGTCGTGTTCAACGTGGCAAACAGCCCTTCCAGACGGCCGCGCGTCGGTGGAGGAACGTAGGCGAGCAGCGAATCGCGGATTTGCCGGTAATCCATGAGGACGAAGTACACGATGAACGGCACCAACAGCAGCAGGTAAACCTGCCCGAGCCATCCCACGACGAGGTCGACGATGCGGCGCGCCAGCGCATTCGCCGCTCCCACCGCCGTCTGACCGGCCTGATCGAGCGCCCCCCGCAGCCACTGCGGCACCGAGGGATCGCCCAGCCGGGTTTCCAGGTCGGTGAGGATGTCGCGGATCGCCGCGATGCCCCCGGGAACCAGCCGGAGCAGAATCTGGAACTGTTCGACGATCCACGGAATCACGACCATCAAGCTCACCACGACGGCGGCGAGCACGCCGAAGAGGACGAGCGCCGCCGCGGCGCTGCGGCCCATCCGGCCGCGGCGCTCCAACCAGTCGACCGCCGGATAGATGGGAAAGGTGATGATCGCCACGATGACGGTGACCGCGACGAGCGTAGAGAACCGGGTCAGGATCCACGCCGCGGCCAGCAGCCCGGCGGCCCACCACACCAGCTTCATCCAGCTCCGGCGTTCCTCGGGCATAGTGGATAATCGTTCTCTCCCGCGGGAAGGAATCCCTCATAGACCGGCCGACGGCAGCGGTGCACTCGAGAAATAAAGAAGGCCCGGGAGATTCTTCCCGGGCCTTCCGCGTCGCGAAAATGGTCAGAGGTTAGTCGATGGGTCGCACGCCCGTGGCCTGCGGCCCCTTCTGGCCCTGGGTCACGGTGAACTCCACGCGCTGTCCTTCCGAAAGCGAGCGGTAGCCGTCGCCCTCGATGCCGGTGAAGTGTACGAAGACATCCTTGCTCCCGTCCTCAGGAGTGATGAAACCGTATCCCTTCTCGTTGCTGAACCACTTCACGGCGCCTGTTGCCATTGCTGTACCACCTTTTCCTCGTGCAGGCTATCACAGAACCAGTGCATGGTGCTGCGATGCGTGCAATAGTTTTGCATAGGGTCCTGGGGAATGCAAGAGGTCAAATCGGTTAAGATGGTGGCTGTGACACTCACCGCAAAACTCGTGCTGCTCCCCACGGTCCGACGGCTGCCGGCCTATGCCAGCCTGGCGTGGCGTGTGGTCCGAGACCGGCGCATCCAGCGCCGGCACAAGATCGTGCTCATGGCGGGCGCGGGGTACGTCCTATCGCCGATCGACCTCATCCCGGGATTCATCCCCGTCATCGGCCAGCTCGACGATGCCGCTGTGCTGCTGCTGAGCCTCCGGGCGACGCTGCGGCTGGCACCTGTCGAGGCCGCCGAAGCGCATCTCGCGGCCACGGGATTGTCGTGGGACCAGATCGATGACGACCTGGCGCGGCTGGCCGCGGGCGGAAAGATGCTCACGCTGGCCGCCGCGCGCGTGGCGGCGCGGGCCGCGGTGGGGGCGGGCCGCTTCGTCGGGGGCCTCGGCCGGCGGCTGCTGGTGCGCTCGGCGCAATGAAACCGGCCGCCGCCTCCCACCGGGTCGTGATCGACGCCGTCACCGATGGCGCGGGTTTCCGTGGAGCCGTCTTCAGCGGGCGCCGGCGCGGCGCCCAGGTGCCGTGGGAGCGAGTGTCCCTCCGTCCGGTTCACCTCAAGGGACGGCGACACGTCCAGGCCACATACGTCCGGGGGCCACGCACCGTCACAAGAAATTTCGCCGGCCGCCAGCTGCAAGAAGAAACCCAACGCCTCCTGGATCTCCCGTTCAGCAACATCACGCTGCAGCGGACCGACCGCCTGATCGAGATCCGCATCACCCGCAAGGGGCAGGCGTCCATCCATCAGCACGCGGCAGCCGGCGGTGACGTCGACGTCGCGCACGATCGCAAGAAGCAGTACCTGCTGGGTGAGGAGAGCGTCCCGTTCCTGCGCGCGTCAGGCATGGTGAACTCGTCCGGAGAGATCAAATCGGACATGCGGGACAAGTTCCAGCAGATTCATGAGTTCATCAAACTCATCGATCACTCCGGCGCCCTCGGCCCGGTGGCGGGTCGTCCGCTGGTCATGGCCGATTTGGGCTGCGGCAGCGCCCACCTCACGTTCGCCGCGTATCACTATGTGCGGGACGTCCTGGGCGTTCCCGCGCAGATGATCGGTGTGGACCGCAACCGGAGTCTGCTGGAACAGCAGCGCCGGCTGGCGCGGCGGCTGGGGATGCCCGAGGTCGCCTTCATCGCGGCCGACATCGCCGACTTCGTCCCGTCACAGCCCGTCGACATCGTGCTCGCCCTCCACGCCTGCGACACCGCCACCGACGATGCGTTGGCCCAGGGGATCCGGTGGGGGAGCCGCGGGATTTTCAGCGTGCCGTGCTGTCATCACGACCTCCAGGCCCAGCTCCAGCGGCACGCCCCGCCGCCGGTGTTCGCCCCGGTCTGGCGGCACGGCATCCTCGCCTCGCGTGCCGGCGATATCCTCACCGACAGCTTCCGCGCGCTGATCCTGCGGATCATGGGGTATCGCACGGAAGTGGTCGAGTTCGTGAGCAGCGAGCACACCGCGCGCAACCTGATGATCCGCGCGGTACGGACGGGGCGGGCACCGGACGCGCGGCACCTGCGAGAGTATCATCACCTGAAAGCATTTTGGGGCGTCACGCCCTACCTGGAGCGTCTGCTCGGTCCCGCGTTCCCCGCGGTCCCCGCCCATCCGGCGGTCTGAATGATCGCACGATGATTCGCTGCGCCCGCTGCGGCAGAGAGAATCCTTCCGATGCGCAGTTCTGCATGCGCTGCGGCGCGCCGCTGTCTCAGATCTGTCCGAACTGCGGGACGGCCAACGCGCTGGACGCCCAGTTCTGCCTGAACTGCGGCCGCCCGCTCGCCTCGGGCGCGACGACGGAACGGCGGCTGCTCAGCGTCCTGTTCGCCGACCTGGTCGGGTCCACGCGGCTGACGCAGCGGCTCGACCCCGAGGCCCTGCGCGCGATGATCGGCGAGTATTTCTCGGTGATGCGCGAGGAAATCGTGCATCACGGAGGGTCGGTGGAAAAATTCATCGGCGACGCCGTGATGGCCGTGTTCGGCCTCCCCGTCGCCCATGAGGACGACTCCGAACGGGCGCTGCGGGCCGCGGTTGCCATGCAGCAGCGCCTGCCCGAACTCAACACCCGCCTGGCCGCCGACCTCCACATGCGGATCGGGATCAGCACCGGCGAGGTGATCGCCGATCCGGCGGCGGTGAGGGACGGACAGTTCATGGTCACCGGGGAGATCGTCAACCTGGCCTCGCGGCTGCAGACGCAAGCGCCGGCCGACGGAATCGTCGTCGACGAACGTACCTACGACGCGACCCGGCACCTTGGCGAGTACACGCCGGCGGCGGTCCCCGACGGGATTGAGTTCGCCGGCCGCCGGTTCTGGCGATTTGCGGAGATGGTTGCGGGCCGGACTCCTCCGCGACGCCTGCGTGCCCGGTTGGTCGGGCGTGAGGACGAGATGCAGTTCCTTCAGGCCCTCTACCGGCGCGTGGTCGAAGGCCGGCAGCACCACCTCGTCACCGTGATCGGTCCCGCGGGGGTCGGGAAGAGCCGGCTGGTGCGTGAATTTGTCGGCACGCTGCCGGTCGACCCCGTGCCGCCGGCGGTGCTGCGCGGCCGCTGCCCGGCATACGGTGAGGGACTGACCTACTGGCCGGTTGCGGAAATGCTGAAGCAGGAATGCGAGATCAAAGACGACGACCCGCCGGGGCTCGTCGCCGAGAAACTCCACCAGACGATGCTGCGGATCGGCGAATCCGTCTTGGGCAGAGAGGAGAGCGAAAGTGTCGCCGCCGCGCTCGCGCCCCTGCTGGGCGCGCAGCCGGCCCGGCCCGCGGACGTGTTCTGGCGGGAACGGCTGCTGGCCCTCAAGACGGTCGCCGAAAGCCTGCCGGTCGCGGTGCGGGAAACCGCCGTCGCCGATGAGTCGCGCCGCGGCGGGGACGTGGTCGAGCAGGCGGTGCGCAACTTCCTGTTTGCGAAGGCGCAGGCCGGCCCGCTGGTGCTCATCTTCGAAGACTTGCACTGGGCCGAACCGAGCCTGCTGGAACTGCTGGAGCATCCATCGCTGCGCGGGCTCGCTGCCCCGATCCTGACGCTGTGCCTGGCCCGCCCCGAATTACTGGAACAGCACCCGGACTGGGGGGCCCGCGTCCGCAACTACACCGCCCTGTCATTAGCGCCCCTGCCGGAAGCCCGCGGCCGGACGTTGATCGCTGAACTGCTCGCCGGTGATTCGATCGCCAAGGACGTGGGCACCGCCATCCTGGCCAAAGCCGAAGGCAATCCGCTGTTCATTGAAGAGATCCTTCAGATGCTCATCGACAGCGGGGACCTGGTACACGGCACGCGCGGGTGGGAGCGCGGGCGCGCCGCGCTGGACATCCGGATCCCCGATACCATCCACGGGATCCTGGTCAGCCGGCTGGATCTGCTCACGCCGCTGGAGAAACGCGTCATCCAGGACGCGGCCATTCCGGGCCGCGTGTTCTGGGGCACCGCCGCCGCGGTGGTGGGGCAGCTGTCGCCGGCCGAGGTTACCGCGGCGCTGACGCGCCTGCAGGAACGCGATCTCATTGAGGAGCGGCCGGTGTCCTCGCTGTCGGGCGACCGGGAGTACGCGTTCAAACATGCCCTGATCCGGGAAGTCGCGTACTCGATGGTGCCCAAACTGGGCCGCAGCGCGCGCCACCTGCGGTTCGCCGAATGGCTCGAGCAGGCTGCGCTGTCGGGCGAGAAGTTCCTCGAAGTCCGCGCGCATCACTGCGAGCAGGCGTGGCGGTACCGGTTTGAAGCCGGCGAGAACGACCAGGACCTGGCCCGCCGCGCGATCGCGGCGATCCGGGCCGCCGGGGACCGCGCCGCCAGTCTGCGCACGCTGCCGGAGGCGCGCCGGCTGTATGAGCGGGCGCTGGCCGTGCTCCGCAACGCGGGCCTCGAAGACGACGTTGCGCTCCGGCTGGAACTGCTGACCGATCACGTCGAGGTCGTGAAGTGGATGTCGGTACCGGCCGTCGTCATCGACGAGACCGACCAGATCCTGTCACTGGCCCCGGCGATTGGACGCGAGGATCTGGTGGCGCGGGCCTGGCTGAATGTGGGATTCGCCGAATTCGATCGCAACCGGCTGGAACCGGCCGAGGCGGCGCTCTCCAAAGCGGAGGAGTTGTTCCGCCGCCTGGGCGATCCAACGGGTGAGGCGGAAGCACTCGAACTGCTGGGCCTGATCACCGATTGGCTGCGCGGCAGCCTCACCAAAGCCCACAAAGCGTACCGCCAGGCCCTCGAACTGTACCGTGAGCACGACAACCAGCAGGGCGTCGCGCGGACGATGGCCTGGCTCGGCCGCTCCGTCTTCAACAGCGGGAACCTGGCTGAAGCCAGGACGCTGCTGACCGAGGCACGCACGCTGGCACGGGCGCATCACGAGCGGATCAGTGAGCGCAGCAGCCTCACCGGCCTGGGCCAGATCGCGCACGTCACCGGCGATTCTCCCGCCGCCATCGAACGGTTCCGCGAGGCCATCGCCCTCGCCCAGGCGACAGGCGATCATGTCTCAGAGGTCGGCATCCGCCGCCACCTGGGCATGCACTACCTGCGCTACGGCCGGCTGGACGAGGCGGAAGACGAGTTCAACAAAGCGGAGAAACTGCGGCGGCAGCACGGCGCGAAGACGTATTCAGCCGTGCTGCTGCGTGGGCGGGCGGAAGTGGCCCTGGCGCGCGGCGAGGTCCTCACCGCCGCCGAGCAGGCCGAGCAGGCGCTGGCCCTGGTCCCGGAAGAGGACGAGATTGCCGTGGCGACCCACTCGGTCACCCTCGGGAAGATCCGCGCCGCGCAGGGCCGCGCCGACGAGGCGGACGCCTTGTTCCGCCGCGGGCTCGCGCTGCTGGAAGGCCAGGAGTATCGCATCGATCTCGCGCTGACGCTGCTGAAGTACGGCGAGGGCATGATCCTGCTCGGGCGCGAGGCACGGGCCAGGGAAGTCCTCGCACAGGCGCGCGAGCTGTTCCAGACTATTGGGGCGACCTACTTCGTCGACGAAGTCGAGCGACGCCTGCCTACGAACACTCCCTCCGAAGAGAGTTGATCGGCTAGCGCTTCAGCGGTCTGCCGACGGCCAGCAGTTCCTTCAGATGATCCTCCAGCACAAAATGCTCGACGTCGGGCTCGGCGCCGAGCGCATCGACAAGCCGGCTGATGAAGTTGCGCGCCGCGGCGACCGCCGCGATATCGACGATCTCGGCGTCACTGTACCCGTGGCCGCGCAGCATCTCGATATCGCGCGGGAGCACTTTGTACGGCTCGGTCGACACCTTGACCGCGTACTCCATCATCGCGACCTCTGCCGGCTCCAGCCCGGCCGTGCGGAAGTCGCGCACGATCGCTTCGACCTGCTCGGCACTGAAGAACTTGGAACGGAGCACCGCTCCGTGTGACAGTGTTCAGTAGCTGCACCGCAGTGTGGCCGACACCGCGATCGTGATCAACTCATACCGCCGGAGATCGACCCGTTCCCGCAGGACCTTGATGAAATTGCGATATCCGGCGACGATTTCCGGGTGCAGGCTCAGTGTTCTGACGTAGTTCGAAATGTATCCCTGGGCCGCGGCATCTTTGTCATAGAGCTCCTTCACGAGGCCCGTGGCCTCTGCCTCAGGGACCGTCTGGACGAATGACATCGCCGGATCTCCCTTCTCGCCAACCGCAGAGTGTCGCGCTTTCCCGTCCAGAACGTTCGGGACCCGGACCTCTGTTCCCGTTCCACGTCCTCACAGGCGTCCGCTGCGCGCCAGCCGCTCGTAGCGTTTGTAGAGGAGCGTGTCCAGTTCACCGGCCTCGAGCGCCGTCTTTACGGCGCACCGGGGCTCGTGGGTGTGAGAACAGTCGCGGAAATGGCACCCCGCCGCCAGGGCGTTGATCTCCGGAAACAGGTCCTCGGCGGCTTCAACGCCTTCCTCGCCGGTAAAACCGACCTCGCGCAGCCCCGGCGTATCCACGACGAGGGCTCCGCCCACCTGATGCACCGCCGCCCAGTTCGTCGTGTGGCTGCCGCGTCCGCCGCGCGCGAGCGGAGACACGCGCAGCCGGAGGGTGGGATCGAGCGCGTTGATGAGCGTGGACTTCCCGGCTCCCGACGGCCCAATGAACGCAACCAGGCGGCTGCCGATGGCGCCGCGGAGGTCCTCGATGCCTTCGCCTGTGAGGGCGCTGGTGACGAGCACCGGGACCGCCGCCAGGCGATAGGAAGACAGCGTGTCCTCGACCTTGTGCCGGTCGGCAAGATCCACCTTGTTGGCGCAGATGACCACCTCGGACGCGCCCTTCGAGGCGATTGCGAGAAACCGGTCGATGACCGTCGGCCGGGGCGGACAGCCGACGACAATGACGGCCGCGTCAAGGTTGGCGGCGAGCACCTGCGTCGGAGCGGATTTGTCGCCCGGCGCCCGCCGGATGAGCTGCGCGTGCCGCGCCAGAACTTTCCGGACGGCGCCTTCGAGCTGACCCACCGCGTCGACTTCCACGCGGTCGCCGACGGCAACCGGGGTCGTCGTCCCGACGAGCTCCCGGCGCAGCCGACCGCGGAGGGTACAGCGCCAATCCTGTCCTTGTCCATCACGCACCGTGACCTGTGGCCCGTCGGTGCGTACGACCATACCAATGAATGGCTCCATGGCCGGAGTTCCTCCTGACTGAGTGTGAAAAACACAACGGCCGCGGGCATCTGCCCACGGCCGCGCACAGGAGAAACGTCCCGGTCAGATCACATGCCGTGCCGGGATGGGCAGAATGCATCGCGGAGCGTCACACGGCGAACCTGCATCACCCATCCCTCCCCTCAGAATCTACTCATGCACACTACCACGCTCGAACACGATCTGCAACAGCCGGATCCCGACTGCGGTCATCGCCAGCGCAAGCACGACCCGCAACAGCGTGAACTGGCCATACGAGATCCCCATGAAGACGTACCAGAGGATGTACGGCCCGATCCGCTGCACGGCGCCGTACTGGACAAGCAGGGCGACGATGACGAGAAAACCTGCGAGGACTGCGATCGTGGCTGCGATCCGTCCGAGCCATGTTCGTGCCGGCTCCACCCAGATCCACAGGAATGCCGGGAGCATCAGGAACGTCACCGCTCCGAACGGGTTGTCGGCAAACGTCACGGCGGCAACCAACAGCAGGAGCAGCAGGGCGAGGGCGATGCGCTGATCCGGCGATGCCCCCCGCATCCCCCATCTGCGCAGGAGGCGGCGCAGGGCCCACCAGGCCACAGCGAGCACCGCCAATGACACGACGACGGGAATCCAGTAGACGTCCGTCAACGCCGGATGCCGCGAGGTCGCCGGGTACAATTCCCACAGCGGCATCAAGCCGAGATACGGCAGAGTCTTGACGGCGGCCAGCCAGGCCAGCAGCGCGCCGAGAATCACTCCCACCGCGGCCGCCTCGCCGCGCAGCGCGTCGCCCCATGGCCCGCTGCGCCGTAGCCGCACCAGTACCGCCGCCACGAGGGGAAGAAACACGCCAATCTGCACGAGCAGGAGCGGAGCAGCCGGCACCCGGCGGTCGGGCCCCAGCCGAAGGTAGAAGTCCGATTCCCGCGGAACCACGGGCATGCCGTCGATCGTACGCAGGATACGTTCCATCACCCGTCCGTAGCGGTCCAGCGACTCCGGCCGCATCTTGTCGATGGTGTCTCCGGGCTTGTGATAGATAAGCTCCTGGGGCTCGCGGGCGGACGTGTGGCCCGCCAGATCGACCGATGGGATCCCGGCGGCCAGCATCGGCCCCTGATCGGTCGCCGACACCAGGATGGAGCGCTGCAGCCACTCGAACAGCGGAGGTGTCTCTTCCACGGGCAGGCCTTCACGCTCGGCCGCGGCCGCGGGGAGCGCACGCAGCCACATCGGGGCAAACCCGCGGAACTGCCCGATCCCGTCGATCCCAAGGGCCTGGAGATCATAGGCGTCGACGTCCTCGATCGACAGGCTCGCAACAATCTGACGGCGCTGGGGAAACGTCCGCGCAAAATGCCGGGCGCCCGCCATCCCCCATTCCTCACCGTCGGGGAACAGGAAGATGAAAGTCCGCCGGTGCAGAGCCGCGTGGATCAGGCGCGCAAGTTCCAGCAGGACGCCGACGTGGGCGGCGGTGTCGCTGGCGGCCTGGTAACTGGTAGACGCCATGTCGTAGTTGCCCAGGGGGACGACCAGCTCGTCAGGACGTTCCGTCCCGCGGCTGATGCCCCAGACGTTCTCGAGTTCAACACGCCCAAGCTCATCGCCCAAAGAGGCCTGCGACGAATCGCGGTGGACCTCCAGCCCGATGGTCTCGAGGGTGTCGGCCAGCCACGCGGCCGCCGCTTTCCGGTCGGCCGACCCGGACCACCGGCGCGGGAAGCGAGTCGCCAGGGTCACCATATCGGCCCAGGCACGCTCCGGACGAAACTGCGGGGCGCCATCCCATACGGCAGGCGCGCTGTACGGGCGGCCGAACGAGGGAATCACGACCAGGCCGCCGATCGCCACTGCGGCCAACACTAAAACGATGGCGCGGCCTCTCCACCGCATGTCGCGGACCCGTTTCGGCGCCCCGCAGGAAATTCCCCTACGGCATGCAGGGCGCTCCACTCGGTGCGCGAAGATTTCGCGACGAGGAGGTCTTGTGGTGACAAAGACCATCGCGACGATGCTCGCGGTTGCCGCCGCTGCCGTGCTCGCCGTCGGCGCATCTGCGCCTGCCCCTCCGGCTATCGGGGCGACACAAGTGACGCTGTATGTCCCATTCACGCCGAACGGCCTGAGCATCGGGCTGGCGGTGACGCGGCGGGTGAGCGGTTCGTGCTTTGCCGGATCTGCCGCCAGCAGCGGGCGTTCAGATGCGTGGCGGTGCAGCGCCGGGAACGCCATTCTCGATCCATGCTACCAGGGGGTCGAGTCCGGCAAGACGGTACTGGCATGTCCGGATACGCCGTGGTCGGCCAACGTGGTCCTGCTCACGTTGACGAAAGACCTGCCGCAGAAAGACGCCAATAAGGATACCGCGCCGAAGGGGTTGCCCTGGGCACTCGAGCTGGCGAACGGAAGGCGATGTGAACTGCTGACCGGTGCCACGTTCGGTGTGGCCGGAATGCGGGCTAACTACGGCTGCGGCGACAATGCGTATGTGGTTGGAGATCCGGACCGGTCCCTGCCTGTGTGGCGGGTCTTTTCCCTGGGACCGCGCGGCTTCGCGGTCACTCAAATCGGAGTGCGTGTCGCCTGGTTCTGACGAACCTGGGTTAGCGGATCTTGAGGAGTTCGACTTCGAAGATGAGCGTGGCGCGCGGGGGGATGACGCCGCCGGCTCCGCGGTCGCCATAGGCAAGGTGGGGCGGAATCGTCAGGCGGCGCTTTCCTCCCACGCGCATCGTGGCGACGCCTTCATCCCATCCCAGAATCACGCGCCCGACGCCAATCTGGAACACGAACGGTTGGGCGCGGTCGAGTGAACTGTCGAACTTGGTGCCGTCCTCCAGCCAGCCGGTGTAATGTACCTCAACGGTGAGACCGTGCGGCGGTATGGGGCCGTCCCCTTCGAGCACGTCCAGGTAGACCAGACCCGAAGGGTTGCGGACGCTGCCGTTCTCAAGAATTTCTGCTTCAGCGGGGGCCGCGGCTACGGGTGCCGCCGCCGGAGCCGCCGCCCGGTCGCCGTCGGACGCACGTCTGCCGTGCTTCCGGGCCAGCTTCCGCTGCCGCTCCATCTGCTTGCGGATCTCCCGCTGCCTCTTTGCCGCCGTGTATCGAGGACGTGCCACGCCGATAATCTTCTCATGGAACCTGACCTGCCACAAGCGGGCCCCGGGGCGCCTGCGCCAGCTTGAGCTGGCGGAAGATCCACGGCGCGCCGAGCGAGACCCACGCCCCCAACAGGCCGAAGCGGAAGAATCGAAACACCGCGTACAGCGCCTCGCCTTCTCTGGGAAACAGGGCGCTCAACCCCACGTAGAACACCAGCAGGCCGGCGGCGCCGACCAGGAACCGGATCGCCCGCTGCCATCCCGGTCCCCCGGCATCGAACGGCACGTAGCGATGCTTCAACACCAGCCCCACTCCCAACCCGGCCAGCGTCCCCATCGCGCTCACCGTGTCCGCGGTCGTCCAGACGAGGGCCAGGACGATGGGGACGAGCACGGTGACTCCGATCTGCCCGGCGAGCGGCAGCCCGCGGACCGCGTCCGGCACCGTCTGCTGGAACCGGAGGTAGAGCCACAGGAGCACCGCACCAATCGCGTAGCCGCCCAACACGTCAGTCGGAAAGTGCACGCCCAGGTAGATGCGCGAGAATCCCAGGAGCACGATGACGGCCACGGCCACAACCCACAGCCACCGGCGCTGCCCCCACACGGCGAGGCCTCCCCACACGACGAACCCGTTCTGCGCGTGGCCGCTGGGCAGTCCTCCGCCGCGGGCCGTGTCGATGCCGACGCTCGGATCGAGTTCAAACGGACGCGGAAGGGCCAGCGTATCCTTCACGATGCTGTTGACGTAGGCCGAGAGAAGGAACGCCACGGCCAGGCCGGCGCCCATCCGGAAGTTCACGGCCCAGACCAGTGCGGTGAGGAAGAGCAAATAGAATTGCTCCTCGCCCAGAAACGTGATCCCGCGGACGACGGCATCGAATACAGGGCCGTGGAATTGCTGGATGAAGATGATGACCTGAAGGCCCCACTCCATGACGGCCTGCATCGGCACACCTCCCCATCGAGGCCTATCCGCGCTTCGTGTCTGCCGACGAAGTCCCTGCTGCAGGAAGCGCACCCACCGGACAGAAGGTGGCGGCGTCTGATGGAGACAGATCAGGAATCCATCGCCTGGTCGGGCGGTGAGGTCTCAACCGCCTGGCACCATGCCGCGCGGGGTCATACCTACCTGATCCTCGCCCACGGGGCGGGCGGGAACATGCACGCGGCCGGACTCCCCCAACTCGGAGACGCCCTCGCCGACGCCGGCGTCGGCGTCGTCCGATTCAATTTCCCCTACGCGGAGGCCCGGCGGCGCGTCCCGGACCGGCAGGCCACGCTCGAGACGTGTTACCGGGCCGTGGCCGACGCGGTGCGCCCGCTGGCATCCGCGCTGTTTCTCGGAGGGCGGTCAATGGGTGGACGGATCGCGTCGCACCTTGCCGAGACCGGGTACCGGTGCCGGGGGCTCGTGTTCCTCAGTTACCCGCTGCATCCACCGGGACAGCCGCAGCGCCTTCGCGACCGCCACCTGTATGCGATCCGCGTCCCGATGCTGTTCATCCAGGGTACCCGTGACGCGTTTGCCAGGCCCGAGCTGCTGTCGAGCGTCCTGGGCAAACTGCCGGCGGCCACGCTGCATTCTGTCGAGGGAGCCGACCACAGCATGAAGATCCCGCGCCGCGGCCCGGAGGATGTGCTGAGCGAGATCGCCGCGGCAATCACCGGCTGGATCCGGCGGGTGATCTAGTGCCGTACCAACTCGATATGTGGGCCTATCTTCCTCGCGATTCTCAAGGTACTGAGGAAAGGCACATGTGGCAAATCGAGTTGGTACGGCACTAGGGCGAAGGAGACTCGTTCACCGTCTCCAGCAGTGCATACAACTCCTCAAGTCGTTCTGAGGCGTCGTCGTACTGCGAGCGCAGCAGTTTGATGCGGTCGGCATCCCGATAGGTCTCCGGGTCGGACAGCGGCCGGCCCGCCTCCTCGAGCTCATGCTCCGCCGCGGCGATGCGCGCTGCGACCTCATCAAAGGTCGGCGCCGCCACCGCACGTCCCGCAGGGCGGGAACCCGATTGCGGGGCTGCCCGTGGAGCCCGCCGGGACCCGCTCGCTGCGCTCGGGTTCACGGCACGCCGCGCACCACTTCCTGCCTCCGCGCTCACGGCACGCCAGCGCATCTCACGGTACGTACCGCGGAAATCGCTGAGCCGCGCCCTGTCGATCGTCAGGATGCGTGTGGCAATCCGCTCGAGGAGGTAGCGGTCGTGGGTCGCCAGGATGATCGTGCCGGGGAAGTCCGCCAGGGCCTGTTCCAGCGCTTCGCGCGACGGGATGTCCAGGTGATTCGTCGGCTCATCCAGCAAGAGGAAGTTCGGCCGGTCCAGCAGCAGCTTCGCCAGGTTCAGCCGCTGGCGCTCCCCGCCGGACAGCATCCCCACCCGCTTGTAGACATCTTCTCCGGTGAAGAGGAAGCGTCCCAGATACGTCCGCACGTCTTCCGGGAGCATCGGCCGGTCCTCCAGGATTTCGTCGAGGACGGACCGTTCCGGGTTGAGGGCTTCGGTGGCCTCTTGCGCGAAGTACCGTGGCTCCACACCGACGCCGAGTGTCACCCGGCCCCCGGCCGGCTCGTCGGTGCCGGCGATGATCCGGAGCAGCGTCGTCTTGCCGGCACCGTTGGCGCCGAGGAGTCCGATGCGGTCGCCGCGATGCACCTCCAGGGAGATCCCGGACAGCACCACCTGCTCGCCGTACCGCTGGCCAACATCCACAAGCCGGGCGACCAGGCGGCCTGACGTCCGCTGCGTGTCGGCGCGCACGCGCATCGCGCCACGCCGGCGCGGCGGTACGGTAGTCCGCGTGTGGACTCTGGCCAGCATCTTCTCGCGGCTCTTGGCCTGGGCGGCGCGATTGCCGGCCTTGTATCGCCGGATGTAGTCCTGAAGCCTGGCGATCTCCTCCTGCTTGCGTTCATAGAGCTCGGTCTGGCGGCGCACCCGCTCGGCTTTCAACGCTGCATACGCCGAGTACGATCCTGGATACGCCGTGAGTGCACCATCATCGAGCTCGAGGGTCCGGGAAGTCACGGCATCCAGCAGGTACCGATCGTGGCTGACGATGATTATCGCGCCGGGAAAGGACTGGAGGTACGCCTCCAGCCATTCGGTGGCGGCAAGGTCGAGATGGTTCGTGGGCTCGTCCAGCAGGAGGATGTCGGGTTCGGTCAGCAGCGCCCGCGCCAGCTCCGCGCGCACGCGCCAGCCGCCGCTGAGCTCGCCGACCGGCGTCGCGAAGTCTCCGTCGCGAAACCCCAGCCCGGTCAGGACGGACCGCGCGGCCGTTTCCAGGCCGAATCCTCCGACGTGTTCGAAGTGATCGTGGAGGCCGGCGTACTCGGACATCACCTCGGCCAGGCGGACGGCATCCTCGTGGATATCCGGCCGCGCCATGCGCTGCTCGAGCTCGCGCAGCCGGGCTTCCATCGCCTGCACGTCGGCGGCTCCGGTCAGGACGTGGCTGAGGACGTCCGCGTCCGGCGCCGCGTCCGGCACCTGCGGGAGATATGCCAGACGGGCCCAGCGCTCTCGCACGACGCGCCCGCGGGCGGGTTCATCCAGGGCGGCGAGCAGCCGCAGGAGCGTGGTCTTCCCGCTGCCGTTTCGCCCGATGAGCGCCACTTTCTCCCGCGGTTCGATCGCGAACGCGACGGCGCGGAAGATGTCCACGCCCGCGTAGGTGTGCGTAAGGTCGCCGACCGAAAGAACAGGCACCCGCTCATTCTACTACGGGGCAGGACTCTGTCGGTGGTCTGCGAACTCGCATCAATTGAACGACTTGTGCGGTGGAGGGGGAAGGGTCATGGCAAGCGGAGTCGTGAAGTGGTTCAACCCCGAGAAGGGATACGGCTTCATCACCCCCGATGAAGGGGGGAAAGACCTGTTCGTCCACTACTCAGCGATCCAATCGGATGGCTTCAAGACGCTCAATGAAGGACAGCGGGTCGAGTTCGAGGTGACCCAGGGGCAAAAGGGGCCCCAGGCCGTGAACGTTCGCGCCCTGTAGCGCCGGAATCATTCCTTCTCACCGCGGCGGGTTGAATCCCACACGGGTCGCGGCGGTCGAGTGAGCCGCGTGGCGTCCATCGGTCCGGATCTCGTCCTGATCGATACCGGCTACACCCACACGCCTGAAGCCATCGCCGTGTACCTGCTGCGCGGCGACCCGCCGGCTCTCGTGGAGACCGGTCCGGCGACGACGGTGGATGCCGTGCTCGCAGGCGTGCGGGACGCCGGCGTCGACCCGCAGGATCTGCGCGCGGCGGCGGTGACCCACATCCATCTCGACCACGCCGGCGGCGCGGGAGCGCTGGCGGAGCGACTGCCCAACCTGCAGATCTATGTCCACCCGATCGGCGCGCCGCACCTGGTGGACCCGGCGCGCCTGACCGCCAGTGCCCGGCGGCTGTACGGCGCGGATCTCGACCGGCTGCTGGGGGAACCGCTGCCGATTCCGGGTGGACGCGTCCACGCGGTCGCCGACGGGGAAATCCTGCAGATGGGTGCCCGCCGGCTGCGGGCCTTCGACACGCCGGGACACGCCCGCCACCACCACGCGTTCTTCGATGAGCAGTCCGGCGACCTGTTCACCGGCGACGCCGCGGGCGTGGCCCTGCCGAACTCCCGGTACGTGCGGGCGCCCACGCCGCCCCCTGATTTTGACGTCGCGGCATGGAAGTCATCGTTGACCAGGATGCGCGGCCTGCGTCCGTCGCGGCTGCTCCTGACGCACTTCGGGCCGCAGACCTGGGTGCCTGAACTGCTCGATCAGCTGTCAGGGCGCATCGATCAACTGGTGGAGCAGGTGCGCGCCGCGATCGGCAACGGCCTCAGCCCGGAGGCCATCACGGCGCGGATCAAACAGGACGTGAGGGCGGAGATCGACGCCGCAGACGGGGCCGGCAGCAGCGCGCGCTACGAGGTGATCATGCCGATCTACCAGAGCGTGCTCGGCGCGATCCGCTACATTGAGAAAACGGGATCATGACAGCGTGATTCCGTAGCGGGGAGGAGTCATCGTGCTTCTACAAGGCAAGCGCGCACTGATCATGGGGGTGGCGAACAAGCGGAGCATCGCGTGGGGGATTGCCAGCGCCTTCCACCGCGAGGGCGCCGACCTGGCGTTCACGTACCAGAGCGACCGGCTGAAAGAGAACCTCGACGAACTCCTGGACACCATTGGGGGCCGCACCGCGTTCTCGACCTATCCCTGCGACGTGACGAAAGACGACCAGCTGGACACGGTGTTCGGCGGACTCGGCGCGACGTGGGAATCCCTCGACGTGCTCGTGCACTGCCTGGCGTTTGCCAACCGTGAGGACCTCACCAGACCGCTGCACGAGACGTCACGGGACGGCTACGCGCTGACGCTCGACATCAGCGCCTATTCGCTGCTCACCACCGTGCGGCGGGCCGCCCCCCTGATGCGGCACGGAGGCAGCATCCTGACCCTGACCTACAATGCCGTGGAGCGGGTGGTCCCAGGGTACAACGTGATGGCCGTGGCCAAAGCTGCCCTGGAAACGGAGGTCCGGTATCTCGCGTCGGAACTCGGCCCCCAACACATTCGCGTCAACGCGATTTCCGCCGGCCCCCTGAAGACTCTCGCCGGCAGCGCCGTGAAAGGCATCTCGAAACTGCAGGAGATCACCGAACAGGTGGCGCCGCTGCGCAGAAACATCACGCAGGAGGAAGTCGGCGACGTGGCCGTCTTCCTCGCCAGCGACCTCGCCCGCGCCGTCACGGGGAATACCATCTTCGTCGACAGCGGGTTTCATGTCATGGGGATTCCGCAGCCGGGCTGAGGATCGCAAGCACCGACTCGAGTTCATTGACCGCATACCGCACGGGGTTCTGCCGGTCCACCGCCGGCACGCGCCGCAGGTACGGGAGGTCGACTAACATCTCCGCGCCGTTTGCCAGCGCGATCCCGCGCCGCGTCAAGTACCCGACGTAGCCGGCAATGCGCTCCATCCGGCTGCGGCCGAACAGCGCCGGATCGATCCGGATGCCGCGATCGCGCAGGGCGGCCGCCCGCTCGAACACGGCCGCGGCCAACGCCGCCACGGCCATCGTATCCTCCCCGCGTCCGGCGGTCTCCCACAGCACCGTACTCGCCACCTGCGATACCGTCATCGTCTGCAGGGCCGCGACGGCGCGGCGGGCCTCGGTCTCAATGACCGCTGGCGACGCGATCACCGGCGTCTCGCCTCCCACCGCCACGAAGGCCCGCATCCGCCCCCGCGTCATGAAGTCGTAGACAATGCCCACGGGAAGGTACCGCACCGGAACGCGGACGAGTTCCAACACCCGGCGGAAGCCGGCCCGGAACGGCTGCAGCCGTCCGTCGGACGAGAGCACGCCTTCCGGCGCCACGTAGAGCGCATCGCCCCGGTCCAAGACCGCGGCCAGGGCGCGCAGCTGCCCGTCCACCGCTGCCCGCTGCGTGCCGGCCACGCGATCGCGCCACTGGGGAAGAAACACCCGCAGTGAGGTTTGCTCCCACCACCACCGGCGGTACCGCCAGCCCAGGATGTCGGACACCTTCCCCCCGCGCAGCCCCAACGCGGCGAGGACCTCCACTTCCCGCGGTGCCAAGACCTGCTCCGCCGGCGGATCGGCGAGCGCGCTAATAAATTCCTCCACGGCCTCGCGCCGTGTCCGCTCCGGGAAGCGTCGGATCGGCAGAATGTGGAGCGCGTGGAGGACGCGGGTGAGATTGGTGTGGACCAGCAGACGGCGCAGCGCGTCAGGGAACGGGGCCTGCAGGCCCAGGAATCCGGTGCAGAACATGTCCTCGCGGCCGGCGAACCACATCGGGCGAATCGGCCGGACCCCGTTGAAGATGAGCAGGGGAGGCACGATGATACTGTCGGAATCCCGCCGGTGATTGACGACCACCAGCGTGGACGGCCCCTGGCGGTAGTGTCCGAGCCCGTCCGAATGCAGGGCGAAGGCGATTCGTGTCCCGGCCCCAAAAGCCCCGGACACGGCGTAGTGCAGGATGTCACCCATTTGGGGCTAATCCACTTCGCGCGCCGATATGCGCATCCTGTACGCGGTGGGCTCTTGGGGACTGGGTCATGCGACCCGCAGCCTTCCCCTCATCACGAGCCTGCTCGACACCAACACCAGTCTCACGATCGTCTCGACCGGCCGGGCGCTGGCGGTCCTGCGCGGTGAACTCCAGGACCGCTGCGAGTTCCTCGACTGGCCGGATGTCCCCCACACCGTCGGGCGCACGGCATGGGGGTTCTACCTGAAGACGGCCGCCGCGATCCCCCGCTACCTGGCGGTGGTCCGGCGCGAGCAGCAGTGGACGGCGCAGCTGCTCCGCACGCGCCGCTTCGATCGCATTGTGTCCGACAACCGCTACGGCATCCAGCATCCCGACGTGCCGTCGTTCCACGTCGTCCACGGCCTACGGTTCATCGCCCCCGGGCGCGTGCACCTTATCGAACGCCGTCTGGAGACCGTCAACTACCGCTGGCTCGGCCACCTGCGGCAAGTGATCGTCCCCGACACCCAGGAAGACCAGCTCAGCGGGGATTTGGCGCACCGTCTCGAGGTGTTTCCTCAGCGGGTCATCACCTACGCGGGCATCCTCTCGCGGCTGCGCCGGCGGGCCGTGAGCGAGGACCTTGACCTGTTCGTGACGCTGTCCGGCCCTGAACCCCAGCGATCCATGCTCGAGCGTCTGATCCTGCAGCAACTCCCCTCGGTCCGGGGACGGATCGTCGTCACTCTGGGAAAACCCGACGCGGCCGCGCATACGCGCGTCGGGTCCGCCGACGTCTACGGCTACCTGGATCGGTCCGCGCAGGAAGAAATGATGAACCGGGCCAGGCTCGTCCTCTGCCGCTCCGGCTACTCCACGATCATGGAGCTCGCCGAACTCCAGCGCCGGGCGGTGCTGATCCCGACGCCGGGGCAGACCGAGCAGATGTACCTGGCCCGCTATCACCAGGCACGGGGAACCGCCTTCGCCGTCGACCAGCGCCGCCTGGACCTGCGCGCGGCCCTCGCGCGCGGAGCCACCCTGCCCCCGTTCCGCGCGTCGGTCAGCACCGAACAGACCGTGCGGCGGGCCACCTCACTCATTCTGGCCGGGTAGCAGCGCCCACCAGTCGTAGCGATCCAGGTAGACCAGGTCAAACAGCATCGCGCCGTCGGTCAGGCGCTGCGTGCGCTCCAGCGCGATGCGGAATTGATCCGGCGCCCCCTCGTACAGCGGGAGCAGGAGACTGCCGACGGGCCGGGTCTGTCCGGCGACCACGTCCTCCACGAGCAGCGCTCCGCCTTCGATGCTCATCCACATCGCGTGTCCGGCGGCCACGGCGTCGGAGCGGGCAATGTACGGGTAGTAGAGGCCCACCATCAAGTAGTCGAAGAACCCGGCGGCCGCGGCCTGCCGCCACCGCGGGCTCATCCACGTCAGGTTGACCTCCGTCTCGGCGGCTCCCCAATTCGTCCCTTCGTTCCAGTACGCGGGATACCAGCCCCCCACGTAGGCCGTGAACGCGACGTGCGGTTTCACCCCGTGGACCAGCCGTTCGGCGGCGCGGATGAAGCGCTGTATCACGGCCGCGCGCCAGGCGATCCACTCGCGGAACAGCGGTCCGCGAATCTGCCGGGTTCCATCGATGCGCAGGATTTCGTCAGGCCACGCCGTCACAGGCCGGCCCAGCCACTGCTCAAACGCGGCCTTGCTGTCGGCGGAAAAATCCGCGGTGACATCCGGGTACCTGATCCGGTCGAGGATGAGGCCGTCGATGTCGTAGGTGCGGACGATCTCGCCGATGATGGCGAGTTCGTAGAGCTGGACTTCGGGCAGGCCGGGATTCGCGAACGCGATTTCGGCCACCCGGGTCGAGGGAAGGATCGCCCCGGCCGGACCGAGGTGCTGCGCCGCCCACTGCGGCCGCTCGAACAGCGATCCGACCCGAAAGGCCGTGAGGCCTTCGCCGAAGATGTTCACGGCCGCATGAACCTCCAGTCCCCGCCGGTGCGCTTCCTCGATGATGACCTGCAGCTGGTCAAACTGCGGCGGATACCACGTCCGGGGTGCCGGGTATGATGGCGAGGCGCTGCGCGGGACGGGTGACGTCCCGATCAGCGGGGCGAAGGCGCTGCGGTAGGTCACGTACCCCCAGGCGTTCTTCGCTTCCGGCATCACCGTCGTGACACCGGCGGCGCGGGCGCGGTCCATCACGGCCGCGACACCTTCCCGGGTGCTGAGGGCGCGGAGGTTCGCAGATGCTTCCATCCACAGCGCCAGCCGGGGCGGCGCCCCGCACCATCCCGCGCACCGCGGCGGCGCCGAGGCCCACCCGGTGGCCGGCCAGAGGCTGAGGGCGCACGCCGCCAGCAGAAGAATCCACGGTCGCATGAAGGGGCGGAATTCCTTTCCCGTCGAAAGATTCTAGAACCCTTCCACAGGTAGCCTAACAGGAGGTTGTCCCGTGCAGAAGATGATGCACGTTGATCCACGGCGCCCATTTCCGCGCCGGTTCGTCCCCCAGACCGCCGACATGGGCGAGTGGAGTCAGATCGAGCCGCTCTACCGCGAACTCCTGGATCGCCCGATCAACTCGCGCGCGGACCTCGAGCAGTGGTTGGCCGACACATTCGAACTGGCGTCGGTCATCGGGGAGGAACGCACCCGGCGGTACATCGCGATGACCCAGCAGACCGACGACAAAACGCGGGAAGCCGCCTACCAGCACTTCATCGAGCACATCGATCCGCAGATCAAACCGCTGGCGCACGCGCAGCAGGTCAAGTACCTGGAGAGTCCTTCCCGGGCGGAACTGGACATGACCCGCCACGGCGTGATGGATCGCATCATCGACAACGACGTGAAGTTGTTCCGCGAGGAGAACGTGCCGTTGGAAACTCAGGAGGCCCTGCTGGCCAAGGAGTACCAGAAGGTCACCGGCGCGATGACGGTCACGTACCGGGACCAGGAACTCACCCTCCAGCAGGCCGCCAAGTACCTCGACGAAACCGACCGCGCGGTCCGTGAGGAAGTCTGGCAGCTGGTCACCGACCGGCGCCTGGCCGACCGGGCGCAGTTAGATGACCAGTATGATCAGCTCCTCGCCCTGCGCCAGCAGATCGCCGCCAATGCCGGGTTCGACAACTACCGGGACTACGCGTTCAAGCGGCGCCGGCGGTTCGATTATACTCCCGACGACTGCTTCCGCTTCCACGACGGCGTAGAGGAAGCCGTGATGCCACTGGTGCGCCGGATCATGGCGGACCGCCGCCGGCGCCTGGGAGTCGACCTGCTCCGCCCGTGGGACCTCAACGTCGACCCGGAAGGCCGCCCGCCGCTGCGGCCGTTCTCCGATGCCGGCGAACTCGTCAACAGCACCGTGGAGATCTTCACGCGCGTGGATCCGGAACTGGGCGCGCAGTTCAAGTTCATGTCCGACGAACAGCTGCTGGACCTGGAGAGCCGCAAAGGCAAGGCGCCCGGCGGCTACCAGAGCACCTTGGCCGAACGGCGCTGGCCGTTCATTTTCATGAACGCGGTCGGCCGCGACGACGACATCCGGACGCTGCTGCATGAAGGCGGGCACGCGTTCCACATGCTGGCCGCGCGCGAGGAACCGATCATCTACTATCGCCACGCGCCCCTGGAGTTCGCCGAGGTCGCGTCGATGGGGATGGAACTCCTCGCCGCGCCGCATTTGAACGTCTTCTACAAGGATCCGGAGGAGTACATCCGGTCGCGTCGGACCACGCTCGAGGACGCGGTCATGATCCTGCCGTGGATTGCGATCATCGACTCGTTCCAACACTGGATCTACACCCATCCCGGACACACCCGCGAGGAACGCGTCGCGGCGTGGTTGACGGTGCACAACCGGTTTGACGGGGCGGTGCACAACGGGACGCCAAACTGGAGCGGCCTGCACGAGGCCCAGGCTTACCGATGGCAGGCGCAGCTGCACCTGTACACGGTGCCCTTCTACTACATCGAGTACGGCATCGCCGAAACCGGCGCGCTGCAGGTCTGGGCCGCCAGCCGGCGCGACCACCGGGGCGCGGTGGAGCGGTACTGGCAGGCGCTGGCATTGGGCGGCTCACGGCCGCTGCCCGACCTGTTCGCCGCCGCCGGGGCGAAGTTCAGGTTCGATGCGGACACGCTCAGACCGCTCGTGGAGGCCGTCGCCGACGAGCTTAACTCACTCAACTGACACAACTGACACAACTCACACAACTCACACAACTCACTTAACTGGCAACTCGCAACGTACACGGCCGCCAGGGTTTTCGGTCGTTAGTTGGGTGAGTTGTGCAAGTTGGGTGAGTCGTGTGAGTTAGCCCATGAGTACGAGGAGAATGCCGGCGACGGTG
Organism: bacterium; assembly: GCA_035292085.1. Taxonomy (GTDB): domain Bacteria; phylum Sysuimicrobiota; class Sysuimicrobiia; order Sysuimicrobiales; family Kaftiobacteriaceae; genus DASXUC01. The sequence goes on along the minus strand of DATDQT010000051.1, from coordinate 65,462 downwards.
ATGAGGGCGCCGGTGATCGTACTGGTCGTGAGGGCTTCGACCTCACGGAACACCAGCAGCAGCAGAATCGCGAACAGCGGGCTCGTATTGCTCAGCGGCGTCACCCGCACCACGTCCCCCAGGTTCAGGGCCAGGTAGTAGGCCAGGAACCCGCCGGTCGACAGCACGCCGCCGGCAATGAGGTACGTGAGGCTGTTGCGGTCCGCGCGGATCGGCTGCTGACGCCGCCGGGCCCCGAGATACGGCAGCAGCGTGACCAGCGATCCGGTGACCGTCAGCGCCGCCGCCAGATTGGGATCGGGGAGCATCCGCAACCCGATCTTGCGCAGCATGAACGAGACGCTGGCCATCACGGCGGTGTTGAGCGCCAGCAGCAGGCCCAGCGTACTGGTCCGGCGTGCCCTGACCCCGAGGGCGGCGAGTGGTCCGGGGGCACCCGCGGTGCCTGGCAGATCCGGTGGGCTGCCGGGCTGCGGTCGGAAGGTCAGCGCCACGCCGATGACCACGAGGACCGTTCCCACGGCGAGGCTCCACGTCAGGCGTTCGCCCAGAATCGGGACCGCGAGCACCGCAGAAAACAGCGGGGTCGTGTTGCTGATTGTTGCCGCCCGCGCGACGCCGATGAGGTTGATGCTCTCGTAGTACGTCAGCCGCGCCAGCGCCGGCGCGAACAGACCCGCCGCAAGAAACACCAGGGCCGCCCCACTGAAGACCCTCGGCAGCGACCCGCCTACCGCCGCGAGCAGCCACAGAGCACTGAGGTTCGTAACGATCGACACCATGACCGCCGTCGCCGCCGTCGACCCGCGCAGCGACAGGCGGACGCAGACCGCGTTGCCGGCGAACAGGAGGGCGGAAAGGAGAGCAAAGACGCTGCTCACACAGAAACTGATTCGCTAACCGCGTCCGATTCGCTCCAGCGCCGCAGCCGCGGCGCGCCGGACTGCCGGGCGTGGGTCATCCAAGGCCCGTGCCAACCCACGTCGTGCCGCCGGCACCCGCAACATCCCGAGGGCCTGCGCGGCTTCCTGCCGCACGTACCACATGCCATCGCGAAGCAGGCGGACAAGAGCACTCGACCCCTCGCGCACGCGGTGGCGTCCCAGAATGGCCGCCGCGTTTACTCGGATGCCTCCGCTTGGATCCCGCAGCATCCCGATGACATACGGCGCCGCACTGCGAGTCCACATGTGATCCAGGGCGATCAGTGCTGCCAGCCTGACGGGCATGGCACGATCGTCCAGCGCCCGGAGAACCGCAGGTCGCCCGCGTTTCCCGAATGCTCCGAGGGCACGCACGGCCACGCCGCGGGCGAACGCGTTGTGATGCTGCGCCGCCGCCCGCACCAAGTCAGGCACCGCCGCCGGCCCAAGACGGACCAGTTCGCGGACCGCGCGCCGTTCGGCGATGCCGGAATGACCGCGCAATCTGTCGAGAATCGCCGCCGCGGCGCCAGGGTGATCCGAAGGCCGCCGCCTCCGCATTGCCGTGCGTTAGGTTCTGCGTCGTTCGAGATTCCCGAACTTGCTGTGCTCCCTGTGGAAGAAGAGGTCGACCTGGCCGATGGGGCCGTTGCGGTGCTTGGCAATCAGGATCTCGGCGAGGTTCTTCTTCTCGGTGTTGGGATTGTAGTAGTCCTCGCGGTAGATGAAGAGCACAAGATCGGCCACTTGCTCCAATTCACCCGAATTGTGCACAGCAAGGCCATTGGCGATGAAGTTGTGCGTCCCTGGCATTACGAGATCATAAACGGGTGATATCCCCTTCGCAGTAACTTCCAGAACCGGGTCCCACTGGACATCCTGTTTAGCCAGTTCCTCGACGCTACGAGTTCCCAGTCGCTGCGAAAGCAAGATTCCAGTGAGTTGATTACCGGTTCGCCCTTCGACAGGCTCAGGGCGAACGGAATGCATAGCACCAACGCCGGTCACCTCCGAGAACTTCCACGCAGTGGCAACGAGGCAGGTGTGGTTGAGTGCGCTCACCGGAAGCCAACCATCGGACGTCAGAATCGGATGGTTCCCAGTCGCGGTCAGTCGTCTTCCGCTGCTCGTTCTGAGTTCGAAAACCTCATTCTCGCCCTTCTCGATAACCGCCGCCGGCCTCACGGGAACGAGTTTTCCATGGCCATCCAGCGACAGCAGGCGAGGCCATTCAGATCGTCCGGCCAGCTCACCGACCGTCCACCGTCGTCCGGTGTCAGCGTCCCAGACCACCGTGTCGCCGGTCACGCATTCCCGCAGATGAGACAGCAGCGGCCGGCGGGTGCCGGTGAGTTCGACCGCGCGCGACAACTGTGACACCGCGATCAGCGGGATCATGAGTTCCTTCGCCAGCGACTTCAGCGACCGGGCGATCTCGGAAATCTCCTGGGTACGGTTCTCGGTGCGCTTGTAGGATTGGATCATCTGGAGGTAGTCGACGATGATCAGCCCCAACCCGTGCTCGGCCTTGAGCTTGCGCGCCTTCGCGCGCATCTCGATCACGGAAATGGTGGCGGAGTCATCGATGAACACCGGCGCCTCAGACAGCCGCCCCATCGCCCGCGCGAGTTTCGGCCAGTCCGAGTCCGACAGAAACCCTGTGCGCAGCTTCGAGCCGTCGACTTCGGCTTCGGCGCAGAGGAAGCGCTGGACCAACTGTTCTTTGGACGTCTCCAGGCTGAACACGGCCACCGGCACCGAGTGGTGGATCGCCGCGTGCTGGGCGATGTTGAGGGCCAGCGTCGTGTTGTGCACACACACGTCATTGGCAATGAAGTTGTGCGAGCGGGGAATCGTCAGGTCGTAGACTTGGACGTCGCCGATGTACTCGATGTCCGTAACCGGATCCCACCGCAGGTCGCCGTCGGCCAGCAGCTGTGCTTGGTCATGCCGCGCCCAGTGGCGCAACCGCTCCCACCCCAGCAGCCCGATCTCGCGGAACAGGCCGCGCGCCGCATCTCCGGAAAAGACCAGCGACGCCTCCTGCCGCGCGGCGGCGAGGCCGTACCGCAGCAGCAGGTGCTGGACCTGGCGGGCCATCCGGACTGAGGGAAGCGTGCTGTGAACAACCACGTCGGGTTCCAGCTCAACCGTGCTGACGCAGGCGAGCAGCCGCGAGAGAAAGAGCGCGAGCTTTCCCCGCCGCAGCATGAAGATCGGCGCCGGCAGGTGGCGCTGCGCGGCCGGACCGGCCAGCGCCGGGTGGCGAGTTCGAAGGACCCCGACGACCTCGGCCTCCGACCCCCCTTCGATCGGCACATTCACCGGCTCAGTCGCATCCGCCGGTTCGTCTTGACTCAGGGACCCCGGACTCCGGACTCCGGACTCCGGACCGCGATAGGTGGCGTTCCGAATAGCCTCTCCCACGGCAACGGCATCGGCGTAATCGGTCGCCAGCACGGCAGAGGTCGGCATGGTCGCCGCGTAGAGGTAGGCGAGCAGTTTCACCTCATACGCCGGCAGATCGAGCTGGCCGAACACGGGCAGCCGCGCGGGGACCGCGATCACATCGCCGGCGTGCAGGTCTTCAAGACGCCACCATCCCTGCGGCGTAAGAAACGGGTGTGACAGCGTCGTCTCAACTTCGCGGCCGGTGGCGGTGCGCACCCGGTAGACGGGCTTGATCCCGTCGTCGACGAACTGGCTCGGCGACGCCTGCGCCAGCGCGCCGGTTTCCGTCACCGTCCACACGACCGAGGCCCGCCGGCTGACGATTTCCTGGATCGTGCACACTTCTCCGGTCCGGGCGTCGACGATCTCCGCGTCGTACTTCAGGCACTTGCCCATCGACGGACGGGCCGCCACGATCACCAGGTCTGCCGGCTGCAGCCCGCTGGTCAGCTGATCGAGATCGGTGAAACCGGTCGCAACCCCCGTGACGGTGCCCTTGTCCTGGTAGCGCCGGTCGATGCGCTCGAAGCTCTCCTTGAGGATCTCGCGGATCGGCAGAAATTCCTGAATGAGGCGGCGGTTGGCGATGCCAAAGACGAGTTTCTCGGCGCGGTCGATCAACAGCTCGACATCGTTTTCGCCTTCAAACCCCAAGTGCGCAATCTGGGTGCCGGCGGCAATGAGCTGGCGGAGCATGGACTTCTGCAATACGATGCGCGCGTAGTACTCGACGTTGGCCGCGGTGGGGATCGAATTGAGCAGCGCGGTGACGTACGATGCGCCGCCGACGTCGTCGAGCTGGCCTTTGTCCCGGAGCCGGTCGGTAACGGTGATCAGGTCGACCGGTTCGCCTCGCTCGAACAGGTCGACGACCGCTTCAAAGATGCGCCGGTGGGCGTCCCGATAGAAGTCCTCCGGCCGGAGCATCTCGACGACGCGGGCGATTGCGTCCCGGTCGAGCAGCATCGAGCCCAGCACGCCCTGCTCCGCCTCCAGGTTCTGCGGAGGGACTCGCTCGACGGGAGTCACCAAAGCCATACCGAACCTCCGTTCGTATCAGTTCCCACTATAGCGAACAAATGTTTGCTGTCAAGACGCAGGCATAGCCGGTCTGGGTCATATCAGTCCTGGATGACCCTGTGGGTTTCTGGAGGACGCGGGTTAAACCTTCGGGGTAGCCTGTGGAAAGCTGGAAGTTTGCGGTGCGATGGCTGTGCGGCGGCGGTGGGAAAGCTGTGAGTTCAGTGTGAAACGCGCCGGCCGCGGCGGCGGACGATTACATGCGCAAGCACGTCGTCGATCGTCGACGTACACACGACGTCGATGCCCTTCACGTCGGCCGGCACGTCCTGATGGTTCTCCTCAGGCACGACGATTTTGCGCATCCCGGCCTGCCGGGCGCCGTAAATCTTCTCGGCGATGCCGCCGACCTGCTTGATCTTTCCCTGGATGGACACCTCGCCGGTCACGGCCACATCCTGCCGCAGCGGGCGGCGCTGGATGGCGCTCAGCATCGCCAGCACGACGGCCAGCCCGGCACTGGGACCGTCGATCTGCCCGCCGCCGATCACGTTGACGTGCACGTCGTAGTTGGCCACGTCAATGCCGGCGATCTTGCGGATCACCGACGCCGCATTGAAGACCGAATCTTTGGCCATCGTGCCGGCGGTTTCGTTGAACCGGATCGTGCCGCGGCGCCTCTGGCCCGCGGGAAACGCGGTCGCCTCGATCTCGATGACCGAGCCGACGTACTGGGTGACACCCAGCGCGAAGATCCGGCCGACCAGCGGCGTGTCGGATGCTTTCACCGACGTGCCGGCAGATACCCGGCCGGTCCGCACGACTTCAAGCAGATCCTTGGCGGTGATCCGCGGGCGGCTGCGCCGACGCCGGCCCCGCCCGGCCCCATTGGTGACCTCCCCCCGCCGCAGCGCCGGGCGTTTGCGGTACAGCGCGACGCCGAACGCGTCGGCGAGCAGGTTGACCGCTTTGCGTCCCTCGATCGTATAGTCGCTCACCAGACGGGGGACGTCGGTCCCCAGCTCGACGGGCACCCGCCGCGCCGCCTGGCGAACGATCTTCTGGACGTCTTCCTGCGACAGGGCCTCGAAGAACACTTCCGCACACCGGCTGCGCAGCGTGGGGCTGATCTCCTCCGGCTCTTTGGTCGTGGCGCCGATGAGCACGAAGTCCGCCGGGGCGCCGCGCTCGAACAGCCGGCGCACATAGGCCGGCAGATGCGGGTGATCCGGATCGTAGTAACTGGACTCGAAGAACACCCGCTTGTCTTCCAGCACCTTCAGCAACTTGGCCTGGAGCACGGCATCGAACTCACCGATCTCGTCAATGAACAAGACCCCGCCGTGCGCGCGGGTCACGAGCCCCAGCTTGGGTTCGGGAATGCCCAGATCGGCGAAGTCGCGGCGCGAGCCCTGGTAGATGGGATCGTGGACCGACCCCAGCAGCGGGTTGGTGGCTTCGCGCTGGTCCCAGCGCAGCGTGGACCCGTCGACTTCCACAAACGGGGCGTCTTTGCTGAACGGCGTATAGGGCAGCTTCTTGGCGTCTTCGAGCACCAGGCGGGCGACGGTGGTCTTGCCGACCCCGGGCGGGCCGTAGAGAATCACGTGCTGGGGAAACGGGACGGCGAGCTTGCTCAGCAGCGACCGGATGGCCCGTTCCTGGCCGACAACCTGCGAGAGTTTCTTGGGACGGAACGCGTCCAGCGCCGTCTTGGCCAGCCGGACCGTGTCGAGCCGGTCGAGTTCCTCCAGCTTGCGCTGCGTCGCCGGAGTTTCGGCGGTCCCCAGTTCCTGCAGCAACTGCAGGCGGATCTCGCGCAGGTACTCTTCCTGCCGTTCGCGCATCCGGTCCGCCACCCGCCGCTGCAGGTCATTGCTCACCGTCTGCTGCGCCATCAGGTCGGCGATTCGTTCCTGCGCGTCTTCCAAGACGACCGGGATTTCGGTCTCCTTGGGAACGGTCTGGAGGGACACGTCATCGTAAATCAGCCGCTGCAGGGCCAGCACGCGCCGCCCCAGCTGGCGGCTGCGCATCAATTTCAGGACGCCGAGTTTCTCTGCGCGCCGGTTCAGCTTGTCGCTGCCGTAGAGGCCGCCGAGCACGCCGAACAGCGCCGCAGTCCTCCGGCGCAGCGACTCGCGCTCGGTCAGGCGGCCGGTGGGATTCACCACGGGTTTCGATGGGCGGATCTGCCGGACGGTCATGCGCGTCCCACGACGTTGATGTCGACCCGCGCCACCACACCGGGGGCGATCCGGATGGGGACTTTGAAGAACCCGACGGCGTGAATGGGGTCGTCCAGTTCAACCTGCTTCTTGCTCACGTTATACCCGCGCGCCGCCAGCGCGTCGGCAATGTCCTGAGCCGTCACCGACCCGAACAGACGTCCGCTTTCACCCGCACGCGCGGCAACCTCCACGACGGTGGCCTCCAGCGCCCCCGCCAGCTGCCGGGCTTCCGCCTGCTTGTGATCCTCGCGCTCCCGGTGCGTATGCTGCTGCTGCTGCAGGGCACGCAGCGCGCCTTCGGTCGCCTCGCGCGCCAGCCCGCGGGGGAACAGGAAGTTGCGTGCGTAGCCCTCCTTCACCTCTTTCACGACACCGGCCGGACCCAGGCCGGCGACGTCCTTGAGCAGGATCACCTTCATCTCACAGCCCCTCGGATGCGCCTGACGTACTCGTCCGCCACCGCTCGCGCAGGTAGAACGCCGAATCGGCCAACCCGAGGAAGAAGGCCGCCATCCCAAACAGCGGATTGGACAACGCGAGAAAAATCGGGATCCAGCGGAGCCAGCCGGCCACGCGGTACCGCTCCATCAGGACCCAGCCCACAATGAGTCCCTGCACGGCGTAGGCCATCTGCATCAGCACGGTCAGATTGAGGCCCGCCGACTGCAGCGCCGGCGACACCGCGCCGCCCCAGGCCGTGAACACGAATCCCAACACGAACACCCACATCAGCGGCGCGGGGATGCTCCATTCGCGCATCGGCGGCAGGTGCGGAAGCCGGTAGCCGAACCGGCCGAGGACCGCGCGGCCGACCACCACGTTCAGGTAGGCTGTCGCCACACCGCCGATGACAACCAGCAGGGGGATCAGCCGGGGCATCAGGTCGATCGCCTGGCGCATCTGCCCCGAGACACGGTTGATCTGTTCCTGGGGCACTCCCAGACCCTGGTAGAACTGGGCGGTCACCTGCTGGCTCTGGCGCATGCTTTCGATCATGACGACGTAGGGGTTCACGCCGCCGAGGACCAGGGTGATGCCGAGGCTGGCGAGGATCCCCGCCGTGCCGACGATGCTGCCCGCGAGCACGATCCGGCCCGCCGACCAGCCGCGGGCCACGCCGACGCCGAGGGTGATGCCGAGCGGGCCGAACGCCAGCACGATGGCGGCGCTGACCAGCGGGCCGGCGATGATGCCGCCGATCGCCGCGGCCACCGCGGTCGCGAGAATGCCGATACGCAGGCCGCGGCGGATGACCAGCGCGGCCAGCGGGAGCGGGCAGACGAATCCGGCGGCCGTTCCGAGCAGGGGCACGTAGCGGACGGCGACCGCGAGTAGGGCCACAAGCGCGGCAAGAATCGCGCCTTCGGTGAGCCCGCGGACCGACGTGCTGCGCGTGGTCATCGCACGACCCTAACCTAACGGGGGTTTGGTGTTCGGGCTCCCTGGCGTCTGGGCTAAGACTGGGTTACTCGGACGTGTAGGGCAGCAGCGCCAATTCTCGGGCCCGTTTGATCGCCGTCGCCAGCACCCGCTGGTGGCGTGCGCAGTTCCCCGAGATGCGGCGGGGCAGGATCTTCCCTCGCTCAGTCACGAACCGCCGCAGCCGGTTGATGTCCTTATAGTCGACGAACTCGGCTTTCTCACTGCAGAAGGTGCAGTTCTTGCGCTTCGGCCGCCGACCGCGCCACTCTCGCTTGGGCCTTCCTTCGGGCATTTCTCAAAACCCCCAATTCGATTGTAGATGGTGGATGGTAGATTGTGGATGATCTACCATCGTGATTTCAGAATGGTACGTCGTCTTCGCCGGCGTCGGACTGTTCTTCGTCCGGTGCGGGCGTACCGGGCTCAGCGCCCGCCGCGGCCGCGGCCGTCTTACGGTCAAGAAACCGCACGCCGTCGGCGACGACTTCCGCCACCTTCCGCTTCTGGCCGTCCTGGGTCTCGTAGGAGCGGATCTGCAGCCGGCCTTCCACCGCAACCAGCCGCCCCTTGCTGAGATGCGTGGTGACCTGCTCCGCCAGGCGCCGCCACGCCACGATGTCGATGAAGTCCGTGCCGCGCTCGCCCTGCTGGTTCACAAACGGCCGGTCCACCGCAAGCGTGAAACTCGCGACAGGCTGACCGCTGGGGACGTACCGGAGTTCGGGGTCGCGGGTGAGCCGTCCGATCAGGATGATGCGGTTCAGCACGTCAGCCCTTGGCCTCCGGTGCCGCGTCGGGGGCGGGTTCACGCGGCGTCTCCGTCCCGCGGTCTGGCTCGGGCCCTGAGACAGGAACCGGAACGGCTCCTCGACTCGGCTCGGGGCCTGCGGCCGGCGTGGGCGTGGACTTTGGCTGCGGGGTGGGGCCCACGGCGGTTGTGACGGTGGCGCGCAGTAGATCCTCACTCAACGCCGCGGCCCGCCGGATCTCGTCCAGCTTGTGGGTGTCGAGTGCAAACCGGGTGTGCACGAACACGCCGTCGCGGTGCTTGCGGATCGTGAACGCCATGCGCTTCTTGCCCCACACGTCCACGGCTTCGACCGTTCCCCCCTGTTCTTTGATGCGGGTGGTCATCCGGTCGATCGCCGCCTGGACGGCGTCGGTTTCCAGATCGGGCCTGATCACGTAGACGAGATCGTAACTCCTCACGTACCCCTCCGGATCGGAACGTGCGAAAGAAATCCCGTGGAAGAGGCCCACGGGTCGGGATGATTATAGCACCCGGTTCCCCGCGGGGTCTATGGCTCAGAAAGGGCCCGGGATTGGGTCAATCTGGATGACCGCGGCGGCGGCATGCTCGCTGGCGCGCTCGCCTGCCAAGCACGTCGGATGACTACGGACCTGGGTGGTCACCAGCCGACCAGCGAATCGTTCCCGGATGAAAATGACCCACTGCCGACAGGTCTACACCGCAAATCTGAACTGGATCACGTCCCCGTCCTCGACGACGTAGTCCCTGCCTTCCAGCCGCACCTGGCCGTGGTCGTGGGCGGCCTGCAGTGACCCCGCGCGCACCAGCGTGTCCCAGTTGATGACTTCGGCCCGGATGAAGCCGTACTCCATGTCCGTGTGAATCCTGCCGGCGGCCTCGGGGGCCTTCGTGCCGTGGCGGACCGGCCAAGCGCGGACTTCCTTCGAGGCGGTCGAGAAGAACACGATCAGGTCGAGCAACTCGTGGGCCGCGCGGACCAACCGGTCACGTCCGGGCTCCCCCAGGCCGTAGGCCGACAGGAACTCGCGCGTCTCGGCCGCCGGCAACTCGGCCACCTCAGCCTCCAGCGCGGCGGAAAGGACGACGATGCCCGCGCGGGCGTCCGCCGCAAACCGGCGTACCGGCCCCGCCGATGCGGCCTCGGGGAGATCGGCATCGTCTATGTTGGCGACAAACAGAACGGGTTTCGCGGTCAACAAACGCAGCGGCCGGAGGACATCGCGCGTCCGTTCGTCCACCAGCAGGCGACGCACGGGGACGCCGCGCTGCAGTCCCTCGCGGACCGGCAGGAGCACCTGCTGCTCGCCCTGCGCGTGCTCGTCGTGTCCTTTGAGACGGCCCTCGATCCGTTGGAGTTCCCGCTCGACGGTCTGCAGGTCGGCGAGCGCCAGTTCGGTCTCGACGACCTCGACGTCGCGGACGGGATCGACGCTGCCCTCAACGTGGGGGACGTCAGGCGCGGGGAAGCAGCGCACGACGTGGGCGACGGCGTCGACGTCGCGGATGTGGGCCAGAAACTCGTTGCCCAGACCCTCCCCGCGCGACGCGCCACGGACCAGACCGGCGAGGTCGATGAAGTCCACCGTCGCCGGGACGATGCGGTCGGGGTGCGTGACGCCGGCGACGGCCTCCAGCCGCTGATCAGGCACGGAGACGACGCCGTGGTGCGGTTCGAGCGTGGTAAACGGGTAACTCGCGACTCTCGCGCCCGCCGCCGTCAGCGCGTTGAACAGGGTGGACTTGCCGGCGTTGGGGAGTCCGATGATGCCGATGCTGAGGCCCATGGGCTCATCGCGCGGTCACGTGTGCCAAGTGCACGCGGTTGCCGCCGGAGCGCTTGGCCGTGTACTGGGCTTTATCCACGGATTCGACCAGGGCGTCTACCGTGACCCCGTCGCCGGGGCTGCCGGCGACGCCGACGCTGAGCGTCACGGAGGTGACCACGTTCTCGCCCAGGAGGAAGGAATACACTTCCACGGTGTGCCGGATACGTTCGGCGACCTCCCGGGCCACATCTTTTGACGTGTAGGGCAGGACGATCATGAACTCGTCGCCCCCGTAGCGGGCGACGAAGTCCCCCGGACGGACGGCTTTGCGGAGCAACCCGGCCACGATCCGCAGGACTTCATCGCCGCGCTGGTGTCCGTAGGTGTCGTTGTAGTGCTTGAAGTTGTCGATCTCCAGCATGATGATTGACAACTGGCTTTCATCGCGGTTGGTGCGCTCCAGCGCGCGCTCCAGGGACTCATGGAGGTAGCGGTGGTTGAACAGTTCCGTGAGGCCATCGGTGATGGCGAGCTGCCGCGTCTGCTCGTACAGCCGCGCATTCTGGATGGCAATGATCGCATACCCGGCCAGCGCGCTGAGGATCTGCAGGTCGCGCTGGCCGAAGGCGTGGGCCTGTGTGCTCTCGACGTTGAACACGCCGATGACCCGTCCTTCGGTGATGAGCGGCACCGCGATCTCCGACCGGACCAGGGGGTTGACCGCGATGTACCGGGGGTCGGCGTCGACGTCGCCCACCAGCTCGGGCTTCCCGGTGCGGAGGACCCAGCCGGTGATGCCCTTGCCGAGGGGGACACGGACGCCCATCGCCTCCGTGCCGTAGCCATAGACGGCGTGCACGGCCAGGTCGCCGGTGGTCTCGTCGGCGAGCAGGATGGCGCCGAACTCGTAGCCGAACGCGCGGCAGGTCACCGTGACCAGGTTCTCCAGCACGGCCTCCAGTTCGAGGCTGCTGCTGATGGTCTTCACCGCGTCGTAGAGCACGGTCAGCTCATCGCGCGCCCGCGTGGATTCTTCGTACAGCAGGGCGTTCCGCATCGCGACGCCCAATTGCGAGCTCAACGTCAGCATCAGGTCCAGATCGCTCTGCCGCAGGCCGCGGGACATCGTGGACTCGATGTTGAGCACGCCGAGGATCCGGTTGTCCACCACGATCGGCACCGCCGCCTCGCTGGTGATGGACGGGTCCCCGATGATGTAGTCCCGATCTTTCGTGACGTCGGCCATGAGCACCGGCTGCCCGGTCCGGGCGACGCGGCCGATGATCCCCTTGTTCACCGGGATGCGCACCCAGGGTTCCGCGTACCCCACGTGTGCCTGCAGCACCATCTCGCTGCCCTCGCGGCGGTACAGACCGACGTGCGAGTACCCAAAGCGGGTGGAGACCTCTTCGACAATGCGGCGGAAGCGCTCTTGCGGGTCCAAGGTGGCGCTGACGGTCGTCATGACCTGCTGCAGCAGGTCCATTTCCGCGACCCGCCGCCGGGCCTGGCCAAGCAGCAGGCTGTTCTTCACCGCGAAGGCGGCCTGGCTGGCGATCGCCTCGGCGAGGCGGCGTTCCTCTTCCGTGTACCGGCGCGGCGCGTCGTGGAAGAACGCCAGCACGCCGAGCCACTCGTCGGCGTACCGCAGCGGCAGGAGCGCGATCGCCGGCATCCGGTCCCACAGCGGAGCGAGCCCGCCCGGAATCTCGCCGAAGGCGGCCGCCCGCAGCGCGCGCAGCGCCGCGTCGGTCTTCGTGTCTTCAATGAACAGCGGTTCCTTCAGCACGTGGGGGGCCCCGGACGGCTGCACCAGCCGGCGCACCGCGGCCACGTCGGCGGCGGCAATCTCGTAGGTGAACACCTCGCCGTCGCCCGCGTCGCCGCCGGCGAGGAACAGCGCGCAGCGGTCGACCTGCAGCAGATCGCGCGCGCCGGAGGCGATGGCGTTCAAGACGAGGTTCATGTCCAGGTCCCCGGCGATCGCGGCGGTGATCCGGTTGAGCGCCGTCAGCTGCTGGACGCTGCGGGCGTGGCTCTCAAACAACCGGGCACTGTCGATGGCCGTGGCGGCCTGGGTCGCGATGGCTCCGACCAGGCGCACATCGCGCTCGGTGAACGCGTTGGCCGCGTAGCTCTGCACGGACAGCAGCCCGGTGACGATATCCCCTTTGACGATCGGCGCGAAAATCACCGACGGCCGGCGGCGGTGCCCCCGGACCATCGGGACGTAGGGATCGCCTCCCGCCGTCTCGCCCGCCCTGACGTGAAGCACCTTCGGGACCGCGCCGTGAAGGATGCCGCGGACCATCGGGGGGATCGCCACGGTCTGCGGGGGCAGGCGCTCGCCGGAGTCGACGAGGTATTCCAGGTCCAGGGTGTCTGAGCCCATCTCGTACACCCCGACGTAGAAGACGTCCGCCGGCATGACCGCGCTGATCTGCTCGTACATCTTCGCGTACAGCTGCGAGAGGTCGAGGGCGACCTGCGCCCGGCCGATCCGTTCCACCACCTCGAGGTCGCGGTACGCCTGTTCGCGGGTCGTGTAGAGCATGAGGATGTAGCCCATCAGCAGCGGCGGGACGGCGAAGATCACGGCCCACCGCGGCAGCACCTGCTCGACGATCAGCACGAGGATCAGCCCCAGCGTCGCGAACGCCAGATTGCTGACGACCTCCCACGCGATGTTCGCCCCAAACACCGCCAGCACGCTCGTACCGCGCTGCACGGCCACCATCCCGCTGACGAGGAGGCTGCTGCTGACGATGAAGGCCATGATCCCGGCGAAGAAACTCGACAGGAACCCGAGATCGATCGACCCGGTGTACTCCGGGGTGACGAACCGCTGCGTCGGCGGCAGCGCCAGCACAAACACCGCGCCGGCCAGCAGGGTCGACAGGATGTACCGCCCGCTGTCGAAAATCGTGGTGACCGCGGGCCGGCGGTGCAGCAGCCCGTTGCCGACGATAACACCGGCGCTCATGATCAGCGCGGTGTGGACAGGGCCGACCGTGGCCAACCCCGCCGCGGCCACGGCGAGTCCGGCCGACTGCTGTCCCCCGCGGGGCAACGGCGCCACCATCCACTCGGCGAAGGCGCTCAATACGGCCAGGGCGCCCAGCAGGGGCCAGGGGGGCAGCGGGGTATCCACCAGCAGCGGAATGAGGACCGCCAACCCTGAGGCGGCGACGATCCAGGGGTACACTTGAACCGACTTCACCGGCGGGGGCCCGGACTCTCCACCGGGACGGAGTCAGTGTCCGCCGCCTGCGGCGGGCGCTGCAGGAACTTCCGAATGCGCCGCTCGAACTTAACGCGGTCCATCAGCACGTAGCGGCCGCAGCCCTGGCAGCGGATGCCCACGTCGGCGCCCAGGCGTTCGACCATCCAGCGGTCGCTGCCGCACGGATGGGTCTTCCGCGTCTGCACCACGTCGCCGACATAGAGCTTGAGCACCGCCACCGAAACCCACCTCTGCCAGCCAATTATAGGTCAATCTAAACTATGCCACGCGGGAGTGCTGATTAGACTACCGCTGTTGGATGAGCAGTTCGACGGGCGCGAAATCGTCGGTGAGGACCGGCACGTCGGACGTGGAGATCGGCCGGGCATAGAAGTCGGCGGCAGCACGGACAAACCCATCGAGGGTGACCGGCAATGACGCGGCGGCCGATGCCGCCGCCTGAGCGAACTGCTCGGGGGTGAGCGCGGGCTGGTCGGTGCCGATGATGATGATGTTGCGCACCGACTCCGGGCCGTCGTACCGCGCCCAGTCCACCGGGAACACGTACACCGTCCGAAACACGGCGGCAAACGTCTTGTACACGGCGCGGAAGAACGCGCTCCGCGGCCCCGCCAGCGCCCCGATCACGTTGGAGGCCAGCACACCCGACGGCCGCAGGCGCGATTTGACGGTCTCGAAGAATTCGCGCGTGGCGAGGTGGAACGGGATGGTGTCGATGAGAAACGCGTCGAGCAGAACGACGTCGTAGCGCTCGGGCGACCGGCTGATGAACAGCCGGCCGTCTTCGGCGACGATGCGCATCCGGGCATCCTCGGCGGGCACCGCGAAGTACTGCCTCGCTGTGGCCACCACCGCCGGGTCCAATTCCACGACCTCGACGCGGAGGCGGCCATAGTCCTCATGAAACCGCTTAGGCACCGTGCCGCCGCCCAGCCCCACCAGGAGCACGCGGGTGGCATCCGGCCGCAGCGCGAGCGGAAGGTGCATGTAGTCGGAGTAGGGGAACACGGTGCGGCGGGGATCGGCGAGATCCATCCCGCTCTGCCAGTAGTTGTCCAGCCGCAGGTACCGGATGCCCGACTCATCGCTGACGGAAATCCGGTGGTAGACCGTGTCCTGCTGGAAGATCGCACCGGCGGCGAGACCGGCAGGAGTGACCCGGGCGGTGCCGGCAACGAGCAAGACGGCGACCACCGCGGCACCGGCGGCGGCCCGCAGCCGGCGGGAGGCAAGCCATCCCACCAGGGCCATCAGCATCATCAGCCCGCCGAGGAGCTGGATGATCGAGCGGACACCAAAGGACGCAATCAGCACGAACGCGGCCAGCAGCGTCCCGACGATGCTGCCCAGCGTGGACAGCGCGTACAGCACTCCCGCGACGTTCCCGATGGTGCTGACGGTACGCGCGCGCAGCCGGACGGCAAACGGCGACACCATGCCCATGACCAGGCTGGGCAGGAAGAACAGAGAGATCGTCGCCACGAGCGGGCCGCCCCGCGGGCCGTAGTCGGCGAGCACAATGGCATCCAGCACCACCGGCGCGAAAAACGGGATCGGGAACACCAGCGCGCCGGCGAGAAAGACGATGCCTGCGAACAGCGCGCCTGACGGAGCTCGGTCGGCGATGACGCCCCCGAGGTAGTAGCCGGCCGACAATGCCGCGAGGAAGACGCCGATCAGACTGCCCCAGACGTAGACCGAATTCCCGAAATACGGCGCGATGACGCGGCTGGCCACGATCTCCAGCGCAAGCAGGACGCCCCCGCTGACGAAGACGATGAGCTCAAGGATTGGCGGCCACCGGCTGCTTCGTGGTAATCCGGATCTCGCCGTTCTTGTAGTCCACCGATGCGGTGCTGCCTTCCCGCAGCTCCCCGGCCAGCACGGCTTTGGCCAGGCGGTTTTCGACCTCGCGCTGGATCAGCCGGCGCAGCGGGCGCGCGCCGAAATCGGGATTGTACCCTTCACGCGCCAGGTAGGCCTGCGCCGCCGCCGTCACGTCCAGCGTGATCTTCGATCCCGCCAGCCGTTCCTTCAACTGGGCCAGCTGCAGGCCGACGATCGCCTCCAGCTGCTTGCCGGTCAGCGGGTGGAAAACGATCGTCTCGTCGATCCGGTTGAGGAACTCCGGCCGGAAGGTCTGGCGCAGCGCGTCGAGCACCTGGACCCGTGCCATTTCGAACGCGGCGGCGTTGTCGGGATCCAGGTTGAGCAGGTACTGGCTGCCCAGGTTGCTGGTCATGATGATGACGGTGTTTTTGAAGTCCACGGTGCGGCCGTGGCCGTCGGTGAGCCGGCCGTCTTCGAGGATCTGCAGCAGCACGTTGAACACGTCGGGGGCCGCCTTCTCGATCTCGTCGAACAGCACGACCCGGTACGGCCGCCGGCGCACGGCTTCGGTGAGCTGGCCTCCTTCCTCAAACCCGACGTACCCCGGGGGCGCGCCGATCAGACGGGCGACGGTGTGCTTCTCCTGGTACTCCGACATGTCGATGCGTACCATCGCATCTTCGTCGTCGAACAGTTCCTGCGCGAGCGCGCGGGCCAGCTCCGTTTTGCCGACGCCGGTGGGGCCCAGGAACAAGAACGAGCCGATCGGCCGCTTGGGATCCTTCATCCCCGCGCGGGCCCGCCGGATCGCGTCGGCGACCGCCGAGACCGCGTCGTCCTGCCCGACCACCCGCTCGTGGAGCCGGCCTTCGAGGGTCAGGAGTTTCTGCATCTCTCCTTCCATCAGCCGCGTGATCGGGATCCCCGTCCACTTGCTGACGACCTCGGCGACATCCTCGGCGTCGACTTCTTCCTTCAGCAGGTGCTGGCCTTGATACATCTGGGCGAGGGTCTGTTCCTGCTGCGTGAGCTGGTCGCCGAGCTCGCGCAGCGTCCCGTACCGCAGCCGCGCCGCGGCCTCCAGGTCGGCCTTGCGCTCGGCCCCCTCGATCTGGTAGCGGACGGCGTCCAGCCGCTCCTTGGTCTCCCGGATCTGGGCGATGGCGCGCTTCTCCTCGTCCCACTGCTGCCGCAGCCGCTCGCTGCCGGCCTTCAGCGCCACCAGTTCCGCCTCGAGTTTCTCCAGCCGCTCCCGGCTGGCCGGATCGACTTCCTTGCGCAGCGCCTCGCGTTCGATTTCCAGCTGCATGACCCGGCGGTCGATCTCGTCGAGCTCCACGGGCTTGCTGTCAATCTCCATCCGCAGGCGGCTGGCCGCCTCGTCGATCAGGTCGATCGCCTTGTCAGGGAGGAAGCGGTCGCTGATGTAGCGGTCGGACAGCGTCGCCGCCGCGATCACCGCGCCGTCGGTGATCCGCACGCCGTGGTGAACCTCATAGCGTTCCTTCAGCCCGCGCAGGATCGAGATCGTCTCTTCGACCGACGGCTCGCCGACGAGCACCGGCTGGAACCGCCGTTCGAGGGCGGCGTCCTTCTCGATGTGCTTCCGGTATTCGTCCAGCGTGGTCGCGCCGATCGTGTGCAGTTCCCCCCGCGCCAGCATCGGCTTGAGCATGTTCGCGGCGTCGATCGCGCCCTCCGCCGCGCCGGCGCCGACGACGGTGTGCAGTTCATCGATGAACAGCACAATCTCGCCGGCGCTGTCCGCAATCTCCTTCAGCACGGCCTTGAGGCGCTCTTCGAACTCGCCGCGAAACTTGGTGCCGGCGACCAGGGCGCCCAGGTCGAGCTGGACGACGCGCTTGCGCTTTAACCCCTCGGGCACGTCGCCGCGGACGATCCGCTGGGCCAGGCCCTCGACAATCGCCGTCTTGCCGACGCCCGGATCGCCGATGAGGACCGGATTGTTCTTGGTGCGGCGGGACAGCACCTGGACCACGCGCCGGACTTCCTCGTCGCGTCCGATCACCGGATCGAGCTTGCCGCCGGCGGCGAGTCTCGTGAGATCGCGCCCGTACTTCTCGAGCGCCTGGTACTTGCTCTCGGGAGTGGGATCGGTCACGCGCTGGCTGCCGCGGATCTCCTGGACGGCGCGCAGCAGTTTCTCCGAATCGAGGCCGGCGTCCCGGAGCGCCTGGAAGGCTGGACCCTCGGCAACCCCCAGGATGCCCATCAGCAGATGCTCGGTGCTGACGAACTCGTCATGCATGCGCTCCGCATCCTGCTGGGCGAGTTCGATGGCCCGCCGCAGCCGCGGGCTCATGTACAGGCCCTGTTCGGTCCCGCCGCGCACCGTGGGCAGACGGCCGAGTTCCGTCGTCAGGCGGCCCCGCAGGGCGGCGACATTCATGCCGGCGCGAGCGAGGACCTCGGGGACGACGCCACCGTCCTGCTGGAGCAGCGCCAGCAGGAGGTGTTCGGTATCCATCTGCGCGTGCTGGTCGCGCCGGACCAACTCCTGCGCGCTCAGCAGCGCTTCCTGGGCCTTTTCAGTGAAGCGATCAAAACGGATGGCCATCCTCACACCCTCAACTGCGGCATCGGGCTGTCGTCATTTGTCTGTCCGATGTTTCCTCAGCTCCTCAAACAATTCTCGTTCGCGTGGGCTGAGCTTGGTCGGCAGCACGACTTTGACGCGGACGAACTGGTCGCCGCTGCCGCCGTCGCGTCTGGGCATCCCCTGCCCGCGCAGGCGGAACAGCTGCCCGTTCTGGGTTTCCGGCGGGATGGCCATGTCCACCTTCCCGGTGAGCGTGGGGGCCGCGATCGTCGCGCCGAGCACGGCGTCGGCCAGGGCGACCGGCGTGTCGACATAGAGGTCGTCGTCACGGCGCTCAAACTGCGGGTGGGGCCGGACGTTCACCGTCAGGTAGAGATCGTGTGCGTCCAACGCTCCCGGCAGGCGGATCGTCTGCCCCGACTTCACGCCCTTGGGGATCGTCACCTCGATACGGCGCTCTGTGCCGTCGCCCTGGAGCTGCAGAGATTTCTGCGCGCCCAGATACGCATCCTCGAGCGAGATGTCCAGCGTTGAGTGCGTTCGGGGTTCCTCCCGGGGAACGGTGGCGGCACCGCGGCGCCCACGCCCCGGCCGGCCGCGTGGGACTCCGCCGCCGAAGAATTGTCGGAAGAAATCGCTGAAGCCACCGGCGCCGCCGAGCAGGTCTTCGAGGTCCTCCGGCGTGCCGTAGGTAACCGTCCACCCACCCGGAGCCTGCTGGTAGGCGCCGCGGCCGAACAGTTCCTGCCAGTTGCCGCCGCCGTGCTGGTACGCCTCGTACATCTGGTCATACCTAGCGCGCACCTCGGTCTTTCCCAGCACCTGGTAGGCTTCGTTGACCTCTTTGAACCGCTCTTCTGCGCCTTTGTCCTTGTTGACGTCGGGATGGTACCGGCGGGCGAGTTTGCGGAACGCCGTGGTGACGGCCTTCGGGTCGGCGGTGCGGTCGACCCCGAGAATCTTGTAGTAGTCTTTGAATTCCATCATCGAACTGACGGAAGCCGGTTACCGATCGCTGGCTTCCGGTTTCCGGTCACTTGGCCACTCGGACTTTGGCAGGTCTCAGCACCTCGCCGTTGAGGAGGTACCCTTTCTGCACGTCCGCGACGACGGTGCCGGGGTCGGTGCCGGCGGCGGCCGCGGGGACCGTGTCGACGGCTTCGTGATACCGGGGGTCAAACGGTTTGCCCGCCGCATCCATCGGCCGCACGCCCATTCCGGCGAGCATGTCCAGCACCTGACGGTGCGCCATGCGGATGCCGTCGACGATCGCGTTCCCCCGGGCATCCGGCGCGTGCCCGAGCGCGCGCTCCAGATTGTCGACCACGTCCAGCACGATGTAGAGCAGGGACGTGCGCGTTCGCTGCACGGCCTCGTCCCGCTGGCGCGCGGCCTGCTTCTTGTAGTTCTCCAGATCGGCCGCGGCGTGGAGGAACTGCTGCCAGTTGCGCTCGGCCTCGTCTTTGACGCGGGCGAGCTGCGCGCGCAGCGCCTCCACCGACTCCGGTTCCAGCCCCACCTCGTCGGGGGTGGTCGGCTGTTCGTCCTTGCGATCGTCCATCATGCGGCCTCTAGCTCTTCTCGTCGGTGCGTTTGAAGTCGGCGTCGATGACCTCGTCGCTCTTGGCCTCCCCGCCTTCGGGTCCGGCGCCGGCGCCCGGCGCACCCGCCGCCGCCCCGGTGCCGGCCTTGGCGTACATCGCCTCGGCCAACTTGTAGCTGGCCTGCTGGAGCGCATCGAGCGCGCGGTTGATACGTTCGAGATCCTCGCTTCCCAGCGCGTCCTTGAGGTCGGCCAGTCTGGCATCGACCTGTTTGCGCTCGTCGGCGGAAATCTTGTCGCCGACTTCACGGAGCATCCGCTCGGTCTGGTAGACCAGCGAGTCGCCCCGATTGCGGGTGTCGGCGCGGTCGCGGCTCTTGCGGTCCTCCTCCGCGAAGCGCTCCGCTTCCTTGACCATCTTGTCCACTTCGTCCTTGGACAGTGTGGACGTGCCGGTGATCTTGATGCTCTGTTCGCGGCCCGACGCGGTGTCCTTCGCCTTGGCGTCGAGGATGCCGTTGGCGTCGATGTCAAACGTGACCTCGATCTTGGGCACGCCCCGCGGCGCGGGCGGGATGCCGTCGAGGATGAACCGGCCCAGCGTGCGGTTGTCCCTGGCCATCTGGCGCTCCCCCTGCAGGACGTGGATTTCGACCTGCGTCTGCCCGTCCGCCGCGGTCGTGAATACCTCACTCTTGCGGGTGGGAATCGTCGTGTTGCGGGTGATCAGCGGCGTCAACACGCCGCCCAGCGTCTCCACGCCCAGCGACAGCGGCGTGACATCCAGGAGCACGACTTCCCGCACGTCGCCGGACAGCACGCCGCCCTGGATCGCGGCGCCGACGGAGACCACCTCGTCGGGGTGGACTTCCTTGTTCGGCTCGCGCCCGGTGAGGCGGCGCACGACCTCCTGGATCATCGGCATGCGCGTCGCGCCGCCGACCAGGATGATCTCGTCGAGGTCCTTCTCGCTGAGTTTGGCGTCCCCGAGGGCCTGCTTGAACGGCCCGATGCACCGCTCGACCAGGTCCGCCGTCATCTCCTCGAACTTCGCGCGGGTCAGCACGTAGTCGAGGTGCTTGGGCCCAGTCGCGTCGGCGGTGATGAACGGGAGGTTGATCGTCGTCTGCGCGACGGTCGAGAGCTCGACCTTCGCGCGCTCGGCCGCCTCGCGCAGCCGCTGCAGCGCCTGGCGATCCTGGCGCAGGTCGATGCCGTTCTCCCGCTTGAACTGATCGGCCAGCCAGTTCACGATCCGCTCGTCCCAATCGTCGCCGCCGAGGTGCGTGTCGCCCGAGGTCGCCTTGACCTCGAACACGCCGTCGCCGATCTCCAGGATCGACACGTCAAACGTGCCGCCGCCCAGGTCGAAGACGAGGACCGTCTCGCCGCCTTTCTTCTCCAGCCCGTAGGCCAGAGACGACGCGGTCGGCTCATTGATGATGCGCAGCACCTTCAACCCGGCGATCTCGCCGGCGTTCTTCGTCGCGGTGCGTTGCGCGTCGTTGAAGTACGCGGGCACGGTAATCACGGCGTCGGTGACTTTGTCGCCGAGGTACGCCTCCGCGTCCGTCTTGAGTTTCTGCAGGATCATCGCCGAGATTTCTTCCGGGGTGAACGTCTTGCCGGCCGCGGGCAGGGAGACGACCGCCATGCCGTTGGGCCCTTCCTGGACCTTGTACG
The DNA here is from genome assembly GCA_035292085.1 of bacterium. GTDB lineage: Bacteria > Sysuimicrobiota > Sysuimicrobiia > Sysuimicrobiales > Kaftiobacteriaceae > DASXUC01. The sequence goes on along the minus strand of DATDQT010000051.1, from coordinate 44,017 downwards.
GGACCATCCGCCGCTCGGTTTCGACCTCCGAGTAGCGCCGGCCCATGAAGCGCTTGATGGAGTACACCGTGTTCTCCGGGTTCAGGATGGCCTGACGCTTGGCCATCTGGCCCACCAGGCGCTCTCCCGTCTTGGTGAAGGCGACCACCGACGGGGTCAGGCGGCTCCCCTCCGCATTGGGAATCACCTGGGGTTCTCCGCCGATCACGACGGAGATCACGGAGTTGGTGGTACCCAGATCAATACCGACGACCTTAGCCATGCCTCGATGCTCCTCTCTGATGTGCCCGGGCCTGATGCCCGTTCGTCTTACCCAACGTCCACCTTGACCGTCTTCGGCTTGGCCTTCTCACTCTTCGGAACGCGGATCTCCAGAATGCCATTCCGGTAGCTCGCCTTGGCCTGATCGCCCTGGACGCCCCCGGGCAGGGCGAGGGAGCGCGAAAACGCACCGTAGCGGAGCTCGCGGCGGTAGTAGTTCTTGCCCTTCTCCTCTTCCATCTGCTTGGCCTGTCCCTTGATGGTCAGCACGTCCTCGGTCACGGTGATCTCGACGTCCTGGGGGTCAATGCCGGGCAGTTCGGCGCGGACCACGATGTCGTGGTCGGCGTCGAACACCTCGACGGCCGGCTGCCAGACCGCCACCGTCGGGGGCCGCGGGCCGGGCCGGCGCGTGAAGAAATCCTCAAACAGCTTGTCCATCGACTCGCGCAGGGACGCGAGGTCGTCGAATGGATCCCAGCGGATGATGCTCATGGTGCTCGCCTCCTTCGGATGGTTCGCTGAAATATCCAGGAAATGGTCTGCCGTGAGTTTCTGACTTCCAGCCGCTCGTACACCTCAAGCAGCATCTTGACACCCGCCAGATTGAGGCCCATCTCCTGCGTCAGGTGGCGGATCAGGCGCACGCGCTCCAGGTCCCGGTCCGAGTACAGGCGGTTGTTGTTCCGCCGTGCCGGCTGGACGAGGCCCTTCTCCTCGTAGATGCGCAGCGTCCGGGGGTGCGTCCGGGTGAGATCGGCCGCCACGCTGATCACGTACACGGGCCGCGTGTCGCGTCGGGGTTTCATCGTAGCCATGGGCACCGCCCAGTCTAGCAGGGTGGGCGCAAAACTGTCAATATCCTTATCAATACTATTGTCATGGTCTCCTCGGCGCACGGGCGCGTCGAGGAGACCGCGACGACGAATGGAATACGAACGGATGGACGGGCGTTCCTGCGAGGGTGGAGGCCACGCGCGTGCACAACGTCGTCATCTTAGGGTCCGGGCCGGCCGGGCTGACCGCCGCAATCTACACGACCCGGGCCGAACTGCACCCCCTGGTCATCGAAGGCGTGGAGGCCGGCGGGCAGCTCATGCTCACGACCGACGTCGAGAACTACCCCGGCTTCGCCGACCCGATCCTCGGCCCCGACCTCATGGCCGCGATGCGCGCGCAGGCGCAGCGGGTGGGCGCGGAATTCGTCACCGAAGACGTCGTCGTCGTCGACCTGTCCGCGCGCCCATTCACGGTGACCACCCAGAGCGGGGCGGCGTACCAGACGAAGGCGCTGATCATCGCCACCGGCGCCAAGGCGAAACTGTTGGGCATACCGGGCGAGCAGCAGTTGATGGGCCGGGGCGTCAGCACGTGCGCCACCTGCGACGGGTTCTTTTTCCGCGGCCGCGATGTCATGGTCGTCGGCGGCGGCGACACGGCCATGGAGGAGGCGCTGTACCTCTCGAAGATCGTGGGCACGGTCACCGTGGTGCACCGGCGCGACCAGCTGCGGGCCAGCAAGATCATGGCCGAGCGCGCGATGGCCAACGATAAGATCGGGTTCCTCTGGAACACCGTCCTCACCGACATCGTCGGTGACGGGAAGGTCCACGCCGTCCGCCTGAAGGATCTCCGCAGCGGCGCCGAGGCGGAGCAGCCCACCGATGGGGTCTTCGTGGCCATCGGGCACGTCCCCAACACGGCGCTGTTCAGGGGCCAGCTGGAAATGGACGAGAACGGCTACATCCGGCGGACGAAGCGCTCGTACACGTCCGTCGAGGGCGTCTTCGCCGCCGGCGACGTGCACGACCATGCCTACCGCCAGGCCGTCACGGCCGCCGGCTACGGCTGCGAAGCCGCCATCGACGCGGAGCGGTGGCTGCAGGGACAGAGCAGCTGACGGAAACCGGAAGCCGGAAACCGGTAACCATATAGAAGGCAAAAATAGAAGGCAAAACAACGAGGAGCCGAAACCAGTCGGCCCCTCGCGCTTTCCAATGCTGATGTCGTATGGCTACCGGCTCCCGGTTACCGGCTCCCGGGTGTCAACTCACCCGCTGTCCGATCGCGGCATCGATCCGCCGCTTCAGTTCCGCCTTGGGCATGTAGCCGACGATCCGCTCGACCAGCTCGCCCCCCTTGAAGACGCCCAATGTCGGGATGCTCATGATGGAGTACTTGACCGCGATGCCGCCGTTGTCGTCGACATCGACCTTCACGACCTTCAGCCGGCCCTTGTACTCTGTCGCGAAATCTTCCACGATCGGCGCGATCATCCGGCACGGCGCACACCACTCCGCCCAGAAGTCCACGAGCACCGGGACTGCGGCCTGCAGGACCTCCTGGGTGAACTCTCGCTCGGTCACATGCTGCGCGTTCCCCATCCGTCTCCTCCTATGACTTTCCCTGAACCACACCGCATGTCAGGGAGCGCCGCCACGAGATGTAGAACGATGATGCCCGTGGGTTCATTCCCGAGGCCAGACCCTCGCATTATACCCCGAAGGCCCGCACCAGCGCCGTCACCAGGTAGAACGACCCGGCCCCGATGAGCGCGGCCCCGGGGAACGTGAACACCCACGCGGCCGCGATGTGGCCGGCGATTCCCCACCGCACCGCCGACAGCCGTCGGGTGGCCCCCACGCCCATGATCGCGGTGGAGATGACGTGGGTCGTGCTGATCGGCAACCCCAGCACCGTCGCCAGCAGGATCACGGACGCGGACGACACCTCGGCCGCAAATCCCTGCGGCGGCTGCAGTTTCACCATCCGCATGCCCATCGTCTTGATGACGCGCCAGCCGCCGACTGACGTCCCCAATCCCATGAAGAACGCCGATCCGGCGATCACCCACACCGGCACCTTGAACTCGCTGAGGAAGCCTCCCGCCAACAGCGCCGCGGTGATCGCTCCCATGGCATTCTGGGTGTCGTTGGCGCCGTGGGCGAACGCCATGAAGGCGGCCGAGACCACCTGCCCGTGCCGGAACACGCGCGTGACCACGGCAGGCAGAAACCGGCGGAACGCCCAGTAGGTCAGCAGCATGAGCGCGAAGCCGCCGATGAAACCCCCCACGGGTGAAAACACCATCGCGTATCCAATCTTGGTCAGGCTGGGCCAGTTCAGCACGGCCAGGCCGCCGGCGGCGAGCCCCGCACCCATCATCCCGGCGACCAGGGAGTGCGTAATGCTGATGGGAATCCCCAGGCGGGTGCACACGCCGGCCCACGACGACGCGCCGATCAGCGCGGCCAGGACGACCGGCTGCGTGACCGCGTCGGCGACCACAATCCCTTTGCCGATGGTCTTCGCCACCTCCGTCGTGAAGAACGCTCCCAGGACGTTCAGCGTCCGCGCCAGCAGGATGGCCTGGCGGGGGGTCAGCGCGCGGGTGCTGACGGACGTGGCGATCGCATTCGCAGCATCGTTCATGCCGTTGAAGAAGTCGTACGTCCACGCCAGGGCGATTACGGCGACGACGAAGGCGAGCGACGACACTCCACCCTCACAAGTTCTTGGTGCGGATCCCTTCCAGGACGTGGGCAACGTGCTCGCCCTGGTCGGTGGCTTCTTCCAGGGTCTCGTAGATTTCTTTCCACTTGATGACGTCGATGGGATCGGCGCCGGACGTAAACAGTCCGGCGATCGCATCGCGCTGCAAATGGTCGGCGAGGTTCTCCAGGCGGTTGATCTCGCGGACGGGGGCGTCGAGACGGTCGAGGTGGCGCAGTTCCCCCACCGCCTCGACGAGGGCCTGGCACACGGCGAGAATGACCCGGCCCAACTCGCGGGCCTCGGGCGTCGTGTGCGGAATCTTGTAGACCGCCAGCCGGGCAGAGGAAGCTTCGATCCAGTCGAGGACGTCGTCGAGTTGTTTGGCCAGCGCAAAGATGTCTTCACGGTCCAGCGGCGTGACAAAGGTGCGGTTCAGACGATCAATGATCGTGTGGGTAATCTCGTCGCCGGCATCCTCCAGCGACTTGATCGTTTCGGCTTTGCGCTCGACATCATGGTAGTCATCGAGCAGTTCGACCAGCCGCTGCGCCGCGATCAGGATGTTCTCGGCGGCCTGGGTGAACAGGTCGAAAAACGTCTCTTCCTTCGGCAGCCACCGGAACACGCGGCACCTCCACACTGCAGAGTACAGTGCACGACCACCGGCTTCAGCGCACCAGTGTCAGCGCGGCGACGACGGCTCCGGCCATGACCACCAGCGCCGCGGCGGCGGAACGCAGGCACCCCCGGGGAGTTGACCCGGTGCCGGTCTGCGGGCGGCGCGCGGAGAGCCGCGTCGCCTTCTTGAGCTCGTCGATGGACTCGGCGACCCGGCCCGTCTCCTTGTAGACCACGCCGAGATTCTGGTGCGCGATCCAATAGTCGGGATCGATCGCCAGCGCCCGCTGGTAGGCCGCCACTGCCTCGTCGAGCATGCCCTTGGCCTTGTAGGCGTTGCCGAGATTGTTGTAGGCGGGCGCGTAGGCGGGGTCGAGCCGCACGGCCCTGGCGAACCGGGCGATCGCCGCATCGTGCTGCCCCTGCTGCGCCAAGGCCACGCCGACCTTGCTGTGCGCCACGGCCAGTTCCGGGGCGGCCTCGATGGCGCGTTCGAACGCGCGCTGAGCGGCCTCGTAGTCGCCCGCGGCGAGCAGCTTTTCCCCCTCATCGAGAAACGGGCGCGCCTCGGCTTCACCCATGACGGCACTGGCAACGCGGGATCATGGCCGTTCGACTCACTCCGTTCGCTCAGGCCATCCGACTCAGCGCCAGGCCATGAGCGAGCCTGCGTGGCGGGCGAGTCGAATGGCATCAAGGGATCATGCGAGGGCAGAACTTCTCTGGCGAACTGAGCCACACCTGTACGCGAAACTGGAACGGGTCTCGCTAGCGGCGCGAACCGGCCGCGGTCAGTTCGGACGACAGCCAGAGGGGAAGCATTTCAACCTCATCGCCGTCGGATCCGGCCGGCTGCCGTTCCAGTGCGCCGTGGGCTGCCGCGGTCGCCTCGCGGTTCTCTTCGGGGGCCATCCACTCCACCGAACTCCACCGGTATGCGTTGAGCATGGCGCGCACCTGCAGGTGGAGGCCGATCAATTCAGGAGGAACGTCGACCTGGCCCTCCAGCTGTACGACCAACTCTGCATCATCGGTATGGACGCGCAGCCGGCGGGCGCCGAGCGTCCGCGCATTCCACAAGGCCCGGAGCAGCGCGCGGTACGAGGCCTGCACTCTGGGGATCGGCCCAAATGTCCGCCCGGCGACCCGGAGCGTGGTCCCGGTGTCGCCGCGAAGGACCGTCCCCACGGCCGCGCGGCCATCCCGTACGACCGTACTGACGATGAGGTCAAACGTGTGTGTCCGGTCCTGCACTACCACGGCACCTCCAGCGCCATCGCGATCAACACGGCCGCGCCTACCAGCGCGACCTTGACCGCGGTCAGCTCTCGATCGTTCTCGAAGCGCGCCATCCAGCCCGACCGGGACGGACGTGCGCGCTCAACGGGCTGCCGGTGTTTTACCCCGTTCACACCGGACAGATGCAGCCGGCCGCTGCGCCGGCGCCGCGCGACGCGGGATCGCGGCAGCACCACGGAACGGGTGACGACCCGCACGCCTGCTCCAATCATGACCATCCCCCTCGCCCGGCAGCCGTGGCGTGATAGTTGCGCAGCAGGCCCACGACTTTGCCGATGATCTCGAACTCGTCGTCGATCGGGGCATAGGCAGGATTCTCGGCGATCAGGCGGGGCCGCGAGCGTTCATAGACCAGTCGCTTCACCGTCGCTTCCTCACCGAGCAGGGCGACCACGATGTCCCCGGAATCGGCCGCGGGCTGGGAGTGCACGATGACCAGATCGCCGTCAAAAATCCCGGCGCCGATCATGCTGTCTCCGCGAACGGTGAGCAGGAAGCATTCATCCTGCCAGCCCACCATCTTGCGGGGCACCGGAATCATCTCCTCAACATTCTCGTGCGCGAGCAGCGGAAGGCCGGCCGAGACGCGGCCGACGAGGGGCAGGTGGGCGACCTCGCCGTCTGGAAGCACTGAACGGTCCAACACCTCCAGCACCCGCATCCGGTCGCCGGCGCGCCTGATGTACCCTTTGCGTTCCAGCGCCATCAGGTGTTGGTGAACGGTTGATGGAGAGCGCATCCCCAGCGCAGACCCGATCTCCCGGACGGACGGCACGATCCCGCTTCGCCGGATGGACGCGGCAATGTGCTCGAGGACTTCACGCTGTCTGTCGGTCAGCGGCGTCGTCATGGGCTCACCTCCGCACTCATTGTATGGCGAACATATGTACGAACATCAACCGGCAGGCCACCCAGGAAATGGGAGCCACATACGAACATTTGTGCGTATCCGCGCTCTGGCTCGCTCTTCCGCCGGAAATCTCTCGTTTTCTCGCGATTTCACCAGGGCGTGGGAACGCCGTTGCGTCAGCCATTGACCGGCAGACGGGTGCAGACGTGGGCTCAGAAACTAGTGGGAACCGATTGCCAGGGCGCGCAGCAGGACCGCGGGGTCGACGTTTCCCCCGCTGACCACGGCCACGGTGTGGGCGGCGCCGGCCGCCAGCGCGTACGCCGCGCTCGCCGCGCCGGACGGTTCCGCCACGACATGGCCGTCGAATGCGAGCCGGCGCATCGCGGCGAGGATCGCATCATCGTCAACGGCGGCGAACTCGTCGACGTCGCGGTTCGTGATCTCCCACGTCAGCCGGCCCGGGGTCAGCACCCGGAGGCCGTCGGCGATGGTCTGCGCGTGGGCCAGCGTGATGGGCGTGCCGGATGACCTGGACAGGGCAAACCGCCTCGCCTCCTGCGGTTCGACGCCGACGACTTTCGCCTGCGGGCGTGAGTCCTTGACCGCCATGGCAATGCCGGAAATCAGCCCGCCCCCACTCACCGGAACGGCCACAACCGCGACATCGGGAACCTGCTCGAGAATCTCGAGCCCCGCCGTGCCCTGCCCGGCGATGACCCAGGCGTCATCGTACGGCGGGACGTAGTGGAGCCCGCGGCGTGAGGCAAGTTCTTTCGCATAGGTCACCCGTTCTTCCGAATAGCGCCCGTGCCGGATGAGCTCCGCGCCATATCCGCTGATGCCGGCGGCCTTGGACGCGGCCACGTCGTCGGGCACCACCACCACCGCCTTCAGCCCCAGGACCTTCGCGACGAACGCCACGGCCTGCCCGTGATTGCCGGACGAGGCGGTGATAATCCCGGCCTCACACTGCGCGCGCAGCGCCAGCACGTGGTTGAACGCGCCCCGCACCTTGAACGACCCGGTGATCTGCAGGTTTTCCAACTTCAGGGCGACATCGGCGGTCAAAGAAAGGACGGGCGTGGTGCGGATGTACGGCGCGATCCGCGCGCGCGCGGCGCGGATGTCCGCCGCGCTGACGGGGATCGGGCTTCGGGGCGCGGGCATCGTCCGGTTACTGCGGCGGTTTCCAGCGCAAGTCGGGGTGCCGGGCGGCGCGGACCTCATCCAGGCGCGTCACCGGCGTCGCATGCGGCGCGGTCTTTACCACATCCGCGTTGTCGCGGGCCTCGGCGTCGATGGCGAGCATCGCGTCGATGAACTCATCCATCGTCCGCTTGCTCTCGGTCTCCGTGGGCTCGATCATGATCGCCTCGTCGACGATCAGCGGGAAGTAAATGGTCGGGGCGTGGAACCCGTAGTCGAGGATCCGTTTGGCCATGTCCTTGGTCGTCACCCCGTACCGTTTCTTCTGGCGGGATCCCGACAGGACGAACTCGTGCTTGCAGAGCCGGTCGTAGGGGAGTTCGAACGCGCCGCGCAGCCGCGCCAGCATGTAGTTGGCGTTGAGGACGGCGGTCTCGGCGATCTGCCGCAGCCCGCCGGCCCCCATGGACCGCAGATAGGCGTACGCCCGCACCAGGTTCCCGAAGTTCCCGTAGAAGGCCCGGATCTTCCCGATCGACTGCGGGCGGTCGTACTCCAGGCGGTAGCGGTCGCCGTCGCGTTCAACGGTCGGCAGCGGGAGAAACGGCGCCAGGTGCGCTTTCACCCCGACCGCGCCGGCGCCGGGTCCTCCGCCGCCGTGCGGGGTCGTGAACGTCTTGTGCAGGTTCATGTGCATGACGTCAAACCCTTGATCGCCCGGCCGCGTCACCCCCAGCATCGCGTTGAAGTTCGCGCCGTCGAGGTACATCTGGCCGCCGCGGCCGTGGACGATCGCCTCGACGCCGGTAATGTGTTCTTCGAACAAACCCAGCGTGTTGGGGTTGGTGAGCATCAGCGCGGCCACCGAGTCGTCCATCGCCGCGCGCAGCGCGCCGGCGTCGATGTTCCCCCGCGCGTCGGACTTCACGGTGACGACCTGGTAGCCGACCATGGAGGCCGTCGCCGGGTTCGTCCCGTGCGCGGAGTCGGGCACGATGACTTTCGTGCGGCGTTCCCCGCGCGATTCGAAGTACGCCCGGACCATCAGCAGGCCCGTCAGTTCGCCGTGCGCGCCCGCCGCCGGCTGGAACGTCACCCGGTCCATGCCGCTGACTTCCGCCAGCAGGCGCTCCAGTTCCCACAGCACGTGCAGTGCGCCCTGGACGTGGTCCTCCGCCGCGTACGGGTGCAGGCGGGCAAACCCCGACAGCCGGGCCACATCTTCGTGGATCTTCGGGTTGTACTTCATGGTGCACGAGCCCAGCGGGTAGAATCCTTCGTCGATGCTGAAGTTGCGGTGCGACAGCCGGGTGTAGTGCCGCACGACGTCCGGCTCGCTGACCTCCGGGAGTTCCGGCGGCGTCTCGCGGAGATCCTGGGGGAGGATCCCGAGTTCCGCCAGCGGGCGCTCAGGCACGTCCAGGTCGGGATAGGACGACCCCACGCGGCCCGGCACACTCAGCTCAAAGACGACGGGAAAGTCGCGCGCGCGCCGATTCATCACAGGTCCCCCAGCAGCGAGACGAGCCGGTCGATCTCCGGGCGCGTCCGTTGCTCGGTGACGCAGAGCAGCCAGCAGTCGGCGAGTTCAGGATACCAGCGGCCGAGTGGGGCGCCGCCGAGGATGCCGTGCTCGGCCAGACGCCGGTTGATCTCCTCGGGTGCCCGCGGTGTTTTGACGACGAACTCGTTGAAGGTCGGCCCCTCGAACGCCAGGCGGTATCCCGGGAGGGCCGTGATGGCCTCCTTGGCGTAGGCGGCCTTACGCAGGTTCAACTCCGCCACGGTGCGGAACCCCTGCTTGCCCAGCACGGCCATGTACACGGCGGCCGCCAGCGCCAGCAGCGCCTCGTTGGTGCAGACGTTGCTGGTCGCCTTCTCGCGCCGGATGTGCTGCTCGCGGGTCTGCAGGGTCAGCACGAATCCGCGGCGCCCGTCCGTATCGACCGTGGCGCCGACGAGCCGGCCCGGCATCCGCCGCACGAATTCCTGCCGTGTGGCGAGCATGCCCAGGTAGGGACCGCCGAAATTCAGGTTGTTGCCCAGCGGCTGCCCTTCCCCGGCGACGATGTCCGCGCCCCAGGCGCCCGGCGGCTTCAGGATTCCCAAGGACAGCGGTTCGGCGACCGCGCACAGCAGCAAGGCCCCACGCTCGTGCGCCAGTGCCGCCAGCGCGTCTGCGCGCTCCAGCCCCCCAAAGAAATTGGGATGCTGGATGATCACCGCGGCCGTCCGGTCCGACAGGATGTCGGCCACGCCCTCGACCGCGGTGGAGCCGCCGCGGTGCGGCACCTCGACGATGTCCAGTCCCAGCGGCGCGGTGTACGTGCGCAGGACCTCGCGGTACTCCGGATGGACCGCGGTACTGACGATGACCTCGTCCCGTTTGGTCACGTCCCGCGCCATCACCGCGGCTTCCGCTGTCGCCGAGGCCCCGTCGTACATCGACGCGTTGGCCACGTCCATTCCGGTCAATTCGCACAGCATGCTCTGGTACTCGTAGCCCGCCTGCAGTTCGCCCTGCATCAACTCGGCCTGGTAGGGGGTGTAGGCGGTGAGAAACTCACCGCGGCCGGCAAGATGCCAGACCACGCTGGGCACGTAGTGGTCGTACGCGCCGGCCCCGAGAAAGCACGTGGCGCGGTCGCAGTCGACGTTGCGCTCAGCGAGCCGCTTCAGGTGAGCCATGAGTTCGGGATCGCTGAGCGCGGGCGGGAGGTTCAATGGCCGATCCAGCCGCACCGCGGAGGGAATGTCGGCAAACAGCGCGTCCACCGAGTCCACCCCGATGACCGCCAGCATCTCCGCCCGCTCGGCGTCGGTCACCGGGATGTACTTGTGCTGCCGGCCGGCCGATGCCGGGGCAACCCTCGTCGTCTCTGGGGCCTCGCTGAGCGCGGGCTTCCGCCGTGCGGTCATTCGCCGTCTTCTCCGATCGCGGTCAGGTACTGCTCCCGGGACATCAACTGCTCGAACTCACGAAGGTCTTTCGGGTCCACGACGATCATCCAGCCGCTGCCGTAGGGATCGGTGTTGACGACTTCCGGCGTCTCGGTCAGCGAGGTGTTCACCTCGACCACCGTGCCGCTGACCGGTGCGTAGAGATCGGAGACCGCCTTCACCGACTCGACGACGCCAAACGGCTGCATGGAGGTGACCGACGCGCCGGGGGCCGGCAGTTCGATGAACACGACGTCGCTGAGCCGGTCCGCGGCAAACTTCGTGATGCCGACGCGGATGCGGCCGTCTTCGACGCGCGCCCATTCATGTTCGGAGGAATACCGGAGGTCCTGAGGGTACACGGTCTCCCCTATGATCCCGCCATCCGTCTGTAGAAGGGTAACTTCACAACGACCGCCCGCGCCGCCTTGCCCCGAATGTCTGCCTCCAGCGGCGTGCCCGTCCCCGCGGCCGCCCTCTCAACATACCCCATCCCGATGCTCTTGTTCACCCAGGGCCCAAACGTGCCGCTGGTAACCGTGCCGACGGTCCGGCCGCCGGATGTCAGGTGATAGCCGGGTCGGGCGATCGCGCGGTCCAGCAGTTCGAACCCGACCAGCTTCCGGGCTACGCCCCTCGCCTTCTGCGCCGCCAGCGCCGCGCGCCCGCTGAAGTCGCCTTTGTCCCACTTGACCGTCCACGCCAGCGGCGCCTCCAGGGGCGTGGTCGTCTCGTCGATGTCGCTGCCGTAGAGCATGAACCCGGCTTCCAACCGCAGCGTGTCCCGGGCGCCCAACCCGCAGGGCACGAGGCCGTCATCCCGTCCCGCTCCGACCAGGCTGTTCCACACGGCCGGGGCGCGGTCCCACGGGCACACGATCTCGAACCCGTCCTCGCCGGTGTACCCGGTGCGCGACACAATCGCGGGCACGCCGCCGACGTCGATGCCCTCACGCATGGCAAACGCCCGCAGCGTCGCCAGGTCGGTCCGCGCGATCCGCTGCAAGATCGCCGCGGCCCGCGGGCCTTGGAGCGCCAGCAGCGCCAGCTCCTCGGACCGATCGTCCGCCTGGGCGTCAGAGACCTGCCCGCTGATCCAGCGCACATCCTGTGCGGTGGTCGCCGCGTTGACCACGAGCAGAAACCGGCCCTCATCCAGGCAGAACACGGTCAGGTCGTCGAGAATGCCGCCGTGCGCCGCGCACATGGGGGAGTACAGACCTTCCCCGGGCCGCAGCCGTCCCGCGTCATTGGTGATCAACCACTGCACACTCCCGCGCGCGCCGGGGCCGGTGACCGCGACCTCGCCCATATGCGACACGTCGAACAGCCCGGCGCGCGTGCGGACGGCGCGGTGCTCGTCCACGATACCGCTGTACTGGACGGGCATCTCCCAGCCGGCGAACGGCACCATCCTGGCCCCGGCGGCCACGTGCGTGTCGTACAGGCTGGTCCGGCGGAGCTGCTTCATTCCGTCAATTCGCGTTCCCGCCGCCGCAGCAACGCGACGACTTCCTCATCGTCGACCTGATCAAAATTGACGTAGAACTGCCCGACGGCGTAGAAGAGCGTCGGGGTATGGAGGCTGATGACCTCATCGGCTTCCCCCCGCAGCCGGGCGCCTGTATCCGCCGGCGCGACCGGGATCGCGGCGACGAGGACCTCCGGCGACATCCCCCGGACGGCGCGGAGTCCGGCAATCATGGTCGAGCCGGTGGCCAGCCCGTCATCGACCACGATGGCGGCTCGCCCCGCCAAGCTGGGGGCGGGGCGCTCGCCCCGGTAGGCAACCATCCGGCGGCGGATCTCGTCCAGCTGCGTCTCAGTCTCGCGGCGCAGGTAGGCCTCGTCGACACCCAGGCTCGCCACGAGCGGATCGTCCAGATAGACGCTGCCGTCATGAGCCACCGCCCCCACCGCGAGTTCGGGATTATGGGGAGCGCGCAGCTTGCGGGGGACCACAACGTCCAACGGCGCCTCGAGTCCGCGGGCGACTTCGTAGCCCACGACGACGCCGCCGCGGGGAATCGCCAGCACATACGGCCGCCGGCCGCGGTAGGCCTGCAGGGCCGCCGTCAGTTGTTCCCCTGCATCGCGGCGGTCGTGGAAGATCACGGCCGTTTACAACCCGAGGTGCGGCGCGATGCGCTGAAGCGCGGCGATGACGGTGCCGATGTGCTCCTCGAGCGGCACGCCCACCTCATCCGCGCCACGGACGACGTCTTCGCGGTTCACGCCCCGCGCGAAGGCCTTGTCTTTCATCTTCCTGCGCACCGCGGGCACGTCAACTTCGGCGAGAGACCGGCCCGGCCGCACGAGCGCGGTGGCCGTGATCAGGCCGACGAGCTCGTCGACGGCGTAGAGGCTGTGCTCCATCGGTGAGGTGCGGGGGACGCCGGAGTAGTCGGCGTGCGAGAGGATCGCCCGCGTCCAGTACGCCGGCACGCCGCGCCGGCGCAGTTCCTCGACGCCGACGAACGGGTGGCCGGCGTCCTGTGAGGGGTGGCGCTCGTAGTCAAGATCGTGGAGCAGGCCCACGGCGCCCCACTCATCGGCGTCGCCGCCGAATTTCCCGGCATAGGCCCGCATGGCCGCCTCTACGGCGAGCACGTGCTTGCGAAGATTGTCGTTGTGGATCCACTCGCACACGAGGGCCCAGGCCTCATCGCGGGTCATACGACTGTGTTCCCGCGGATGAGTCCCGTTCCCTATCGAGCGGGGCCGGGGACTAAGTTCGCTCTGTCACCGTGACGCTGAGTTCCTTGATGTCGCCGCCGCGGAGAAAACCCACCGGCAGCGGCTTCCCGATTGCGTCGGGTCCCAACTGGGAGAGCACTTCCTCCAGCTGGCGGACCGGCACGCCGCCGACGGAAACCAGGACGTCGCCGAGTGTGATGCCGGCTCCATCGGCGGGACTGCCCGGTTCTACCGAAATCACGATCAAACCCGTACGCTGCCCCAGTTGATCGCGGAGCGCATCGGGCAGGCGGACGGGGTGGGCGCCGATGCCCAGGTACCCGCGGCGGATGCGTCCATGCGCGAGCAGCGTCTCGACGACCCGGCGCAGCGTGGCCGCGGGCACGGCCAGGGCCGTGCGCCGGAGCAGCCCGGCGGTGTTCATGCCCAGCGCGCCGCCCGACGCATCCAGCAGCAGCCCGCCGGAGAATCCAAATGCCATACCCACATCCGTCTCAAGGTACCGGTCAAACTCGCCGCCGGCGGGTGCCCGCCACGCATCACCGAGCGCACTGAGGATCCCCAGGCGCGCGCGGATGGTCTTGCCCGGACGGCCCAACGCGAGTACGAGGCTGCCGACCTTGGCCGATGCGGCATCCGACCACGCGGCCCGAGTCAACCCGTGCGTGTGCGCGCGCAGCACGGCTACGTCGGTTGAAGGATCGCGGCCCACCAGCGCCGCGCTCACCGCCTCGCCGGTGGGCAACCCGATCTGTATCTCGTCGTCCCGCTCGACCGCATGGTCGGCGGTGACGACGACGCCGTCGGCAGACCAGACGATCCCGCTGGACGGCATCCGGTGCCGTGCGTCTACCCGCACCACCGAGGGAGCCCGCTCGGCGACGACCCTGGAGAGATCTTCGGACAGATCCGTTAGTGTGGCCATGATGATTCTCCCTGACTACGCGTTGACTCCAGGATGCCGCATCGGAACAGTCGAGGGCATCACCCGTTCAGGCAGGTCACACACCGGGAAAACGGGGGATGGGTTAGAGGACGATCAGCCCCGCGCGCGCGGCGCGGGTGACGGTTTCGGTGCGGCTGTGCGTCCCGAGCTTGCCCATGATCGCCGTGACGTGAAACTTGACCGTATGCTCGCTGATCCGCAGGCGGTGCGCGATCGCTTTGTTCGAGAGCCCCGCCGCCAGTAATTGCAGCACCTCGTTTTCGCGGGGCGTCATCTCTTCGACCGGATGCTCCACCGCGTGGTCCAATGGGTCGTCGAGCACGCGCTGTACGGGTTCGCTCACCTGCAGTCCTGCGGCGACGGCGCGCAAGGCGGCGGCGATGCGCGCACCGTCGGCCGTCCGCACCAGCGCACCGCGCGCGCCGGCGCCCAACGCCGCCCGACCCGCCGAGGAGTGCGGAACCAGGGCGAGGACGGGGAGGTCTGTGGACGCCAGCGTTGACAGGACATCAGCGAGTTCCCCCTCACCCATATCGGCGAGGAGGACGTCCGGCGCGGACGCGGTCGGCACGGCGGTCTCGTCGACGTCGATGCCCATGTCGGCCACGACTTCGAATCCCGGTTCCGCCGACACCAGCGCGCGCAGGCCTGCCCGCGCCAGCGGATCGGCGGCGGCGATCAGCACACGCAGGCCGTCTACAGCCATGCGCTCTTCACCCAGTTGTCCTTTGCCGCCGCCGGCGCCATCCACGGCGGCAGCGACATGAGCAGGCGCCGCGACAGCGCATTCGCGTACGGCTCGTACATCCGCCGCAGCTCCGCCAGTTTCGCGTCGGCATCAGGGCCGCTGCGCACGCGGACGCCGGATTGAGCCAGCATTTCCCGCAGCCGTGCGAGGTCGGCGGGAGGGAGCCGGTCGACGGCCTGGGTGATCGGTGGGGTGTTCAGCACCTGGCACAGATCGACCAACGCATGGCGGGCGATCGCAAAGGTCAGCCAGGCCTCACGCTGCGCGACACCGTCGATGCCGACAAGCACCAGCGCGCAAGTATCGAGGATCGCCGTCAAGCCCGCCAGCCAGGACTGATTGCCGTGCTGCGAGCGGTACCCCGCCAGGATCGGGTATGAGATGTGGCTCTCCATCATGTCGGCGGCCCACCGCTCCCAGCGAGATAGAAAGCCGCTGATGGCGCCAAGATCATGCCACTGTCCAAGGCGGCTGAGCAGCGTCCCCGCCGTCGGCGGCGACCCGGCCCATTCATCGAGCATCGAGACTTCTGCCTCCCGGCGGGCGAACGCCTGGTAGAAGACCGGGAGGTAGCCGACAGCCAGCGCGAGCAGCGCAAACCCCAGCCCCGCCTCGATCACGGTCAGGAACCGCCCTGCCCCGGTCGTCGGAGAGATGTCGCCCAACCCCAACGTGAAGAGCGTGGTGCCGCTGAAATACAACGCCGTCAGAAAGCCCGGGCCCGGCTGGGGACCGGACAGATGCGCGCCCAAGCCCCAATGCATCATGCCGAATCCCAGGATCAAGCCGGCCGCCCACGTGGCCAGGAGCAACATCAGCGCCAGCGGTGCATACAGACTGAGGTAACTCTCGCGCCGGCTTGGGTGGGCGATGAGCTTCGATCCCCACGCCCAGATTGCCCAGAGCGATCGGAAATGAATGACGGCGAGACGGATGCTGCGTGTCACGCGGCGAGGGAGGACCACGGCCTCAAACGCATCCAGGAGGACGAAGAGAATCAACAGCGCGCCGGCGAACGCAACCGGTCCCATCTATCCAGGCCGAACGGCCCTCCGTCGACCGCTATTCCAGCGGGGGGAACCCCTGCAGCGCGCGCACGTACATGATCTGCCCCTCAGCCCATGCCTCGGTCACATCCGGATCAATGCCTCGCGATCCACGATGGCTACTCGCCCTTGAGCAGGTCGCGGGTGATGGACTGCGCTCTCACCCTGAGGTCGCGGATCTGTTCGGCGGTCGCTGTGAGTTGACCGAAGAGGTCCCTTCGGGCTTCGATGCCGGCACGGATCAGCCAAGCCGCGGCGGCGCTGCGTGTTTCCGACACACCGGCATCCACCAGCAAGTCGATGGCCCTGAGAGTAGCCCGGTCCACGCGGACGCCTATGACACGATCTTTCGGTATCTCTGGCATGTCAGAGTAAGTCTTGATTACACGTTTATAGAATCTGTATTTACCTGTTATTGATATTATCTATCACTCTCTGCAAATCCTCCTCAGAAAAGTAGTGAATTCGCACCGATCCACGGTTCCTGCTGCCTTCGATAGTCACCTTTGTTCCAAGGATTCTTGACAGGTCAGTGGAGATGGAATCCAACTCCAGATCACGGCGCGCCGGTGCGGCTATTCCACGTGGAATACTTGCCCTGACGAGCGTCTCGGTCTCCCTCACCGAAAGCCCCCGACGCTCGACCCTCTCCCACAGCTTCAGCCTGGCCTTCTCATCCGCAACCGCAAGCAGTGCCTTGGCATGCCCCTCAGAGAGCCTCCCCGCCTCCAGGCTGGCCAGAATCTGGGATGGGAGGCCGAGCAAACGCAGGGCGTTGGCCACAGACGGCTGACTTTTCCCGACCCGCTCCGCCACCTGTTCCTGTGTCAGGCCGAAATCGTCGACCAGGCGACGGTAGGCCCTGGCGCGCTCAACGGGGTTCAGGTCTTCCCGCTGCAGGTTCTCGACCAGGGCGAGCTCGAGCGCCTCCTGGTCGGTGAGTGATCGGATGATTGCGGGGACCGTTTCCAGCCCGACTGCCTGCGCGGCTCTCCACCGGCGCTCGCCGGCCACCACCTGAAGCCCGTCCCCCGATGGCCTCACGACGATGGGTTGGAGCACCCCGTGCCGGCGAATGGATTCGGTTAGCCCTTCCAGTTCCTGTGGGTCGATGGCCTGCCTGGGCTGGAGAGGATTCGCCGTGAGCCTCCCGATCGGAACTTCTGAAGGATGCTCATCGACCGGAGCGGCCGCGGGAATTAGGGCTCCCAATCCGCGCCCGAGCCCTCCCCGCCGTTTTCTGGGATCATTCCACTGCGGTTGGTTGTCCGACACGTCCCATGACCTCCCTGGCGAGCGCGACGTACGCCGCTGCCCCCCGTGACGTCGGATCGTACGTGATGACTGGCCGGCCGTAACTCGGGGCTTCCGCGAGTCTCACGCTCCGCGGAATGAGCGTCTGGAATACCTTCTCACCGAAATGCGCCCTCACCTCGGCGGCAACCTGCGCTGAGAGATTTGTCCTCGGATCGAACATCGTGAGCAAGATGCCCCCGATCTGCAGCCCGGGGTTGAGCTGGGCGCGGATGAGGTCAATCGACTCGACCAGGCGGGCGAGTCCTTCCAGCGCGTAGTACTCGCACTGGATCGGGATCAGAACACTGTCGGCCGAGGCCAGCGCGTTGATCGTCAACAGTCCGAGAGATGGAGGGCAGTCGATCAGGACCACCTCGTAGGCACCCCTGATCGGCTCAGTCGCCTGCCTGAGCCGCAGCTCGCGCGAGGGCAGGCCAACGAGTTCGACCTCTCCTCCGGCAAGATCAATCGCTGACGGGATGATGTCGAGGCCTGAAATGGCGGTGGGAAGAATGACGGCGGAGGCCGAGAGACCATTGATCAGTACATCGTAGACAGACTCACGCACATCTGTTCGATGAATTCCCGTCCCGCTCGTAGCGTGCGCCTGCGGATCGAGGTCGATGAGGAGCACGCGCCGACCATCAAGGGCCATCGCGGCAGCCAGGTTGACCGCGGTCGTCGTCTTTCCGACACCGCCTTTCTGGTTCGCAACCGCGACAACCATGCCCATGTACCCAAACTCTCTTTCGGTACTATGGGTGGCTATCCTCTGGAGGGATCTCCCGTGTCGGGAGGTAGCCCAGACTGCGGGGTCTGACCCCTTGGCATGAATTCCCCCACGTTACCCGCAGCGGCGGGAACCTTGACGGGGATAGATCGGCGGGGTTGGAGACCGCTTTGGGATCACCACGACAGCTCGACGCTGCCCACCGGCAAGACGCGCGCGGAGGAGCGCGGGCGTCCCGCCGCCGAGGGAAGGGGCAGTCTGGGCTGCACGGGTCATCTCGGTGTCGACGGCCGGCCCCTTTAACAGAACGGCCGACCCGCCGACCCGCACGAACGGCAGCGTCCACTCCACGAGGGTGGCCAGCGGCGCGACCGCCCTGGCAACGGCGGCATCGAACTGCTCGCGCAGCTGCGGTGCGCGCCCCGCGACTTCCGCGCGTTCTGCGACAACCGCACAGGGGAGACCCAGCTCAGCGACCGCCCGTTCCAGGAACGCCGCCTTCCGCGCCGCCGGCTCCAGCAGCGTGACGCGGAAGTGGGGGCGCGCGATCGCCAGAGGGATGCCCGGAAGGCCCGCGCCGCTGCCGACGTCGATCAGGGTCACCGCCGATGCGAGCGGAGCCGCGATCAGACATAGCAGTGAATCCACAAAGTGCAGCCGGATCACTTCGACCGGATCCGCAAGCGCCGTGAGACGGGCCCGCGAATTCCACCGGGCTATCAGCGCGCGATATCGGAGAAACGCGGCGATCTGAGCCGCGGTCAGAACGACGCCGATCTCGCGCGCTTCCGCGGCGAGGAGGGCGGCCAGGCGCTCATTCCCCAACGGGCGGGTGGTCTGAGTGTGTGGGGTACAGGATCGCGCTGCGCGGAGCGACGACGACGTGGCGGTCAGGGCCCTCACCGCGGCTGAACGTCGTCACCTGTGGGTTGTCGGCAAGCGCGGTGTGAATGGTCCTGCGGTCGCGGGGGTCCATCGGGGCAAGGGGGATCTCCCGCCGTTCGCGGAGCGCGCGGGCCGCGACGCGCTGCGCCATCTCCTCCAGCGACATCCGTCGGCGGTCGCGGTACCCTTCCACGTCGACCAGGATGCGCGGGCGGGGCCCGTCCGTGCCGCGGCCGGCCATCAGCCCCAGCAGCAGTTCGAGCGCCTCCAGGGTGGTGCCGCGGTGTCCGATCAGCGCGCCCAGGTTCTGCCCGCGGATTTCCAGCGAGACCATCCCATCATGCTCCCGGGCGTAGACGCTGGCGGAAAATCCCATCAGCCTCAGCAGCCGCTCCGCCAGGTGATGGGCGACGGCCGCCGCGCTGGCGACGAGGCTGACGCGCACGCGGGCGTCCCGCGCTCCCAGACCGAGCATCCCCCGCGCGCCGGAATCCAGCACCTCGACGGTGACGTCCTCGCGCGATGCGCCGAGGACGTTCAGCGCGCGCTCGGTCGCGTCCTCGACGGTCTTGCCCGTCTCTTCAACGTGTTTCATGGTATTTCTCTCGTTCACTTTTTCTTGGCGCCCTTCGGCCGCTGGGACAGCACCACCGGCCCCGCGGGCGCGGGTGCCCCGCCTCCGGGCAGCATCGCCGCCAGCGGTTTCGCCGTTCTCGGACGGCCGACGACAATGTAGTACTCCAGGATGTACGCCAGGGTGGACGTGATCCAGTACACGGACAGCCCCACCGGGAACTGCGTCGCAAAATAGGCGACGAGCACCGGCATGAACAGGAACAGCCGGGCCTGCTGGGGGTCGGTCACGGACATCCGCTGCTGCAGGTACGTGGTCACCCCGACGAGGATGGGGTAGATCGCGAGCACCGGATTGTCCGCGATCGCGCCGAACGTGGGCGTCGCCTCCAGCGACAGACCGAGAAACGTCGCGCCGTTGAAGATGTGCTCGCGGCGCAGCACGGCGAACAGGCCGTACAGCACGGGCAGCTGGACCAGCATCGGCAGGCACCCGCTCAGCGGATTCACCCCGTGGGCCCGGTAGAGGTTCATGACCTCGGCGTTCATCTGCTGCGGGTTGCCCTTGTACCGTTCCCGCAAGACGGTGATCTGCGGGGCCAGGACCTGCATCTCTTTCATCGACCGCAGTTGTTTGCGCGTGAGCGGGTGCAACACGAGCTTGATGGCCAGCGTGAGCAGGATGATTGCCAGGCCGGCGCTGCCCGTGACCCCTGTGAAAAACTGCAGCACCTGCTGCAGCGCATTGGCAATCGCGTTGATCACTCTCGAGCTCCTCTCTCAGGGTACCGGATCATACCCGCCAGGATGGAACGGGTGGCAGCGCAGCAGCCGCCGCGTCGCCAGCACCACGCCGCGCCACGGTCCGTGCCGCTGAATCGCCTCGACGGCATACGCCGAGCAGGACGGGGAGAACCGACAGGTCGGCGGCGTGTACGGGGAGACGAAGCGCTGATAGCCGCGCACGAGCGCGACAAGGATGCGGCTCATCATCCGCGCGCCAGCGATCCGGCTTCGGACAGCGCGGCCCGCAGTGAGGCGACGAGGTCGGCAAACCGGGCCGCCAGCGCGCCGCTTCGCGGCGTGCAGACGACGTCGATGCCGGCCGGCAGTTCGGTCTCGAGTTCCCGCATGGCTTCCCGCAACCGCCGGCGGAGCCGATTGCGCCGCACGGCGTTACCAAAGCGGCGGCCGACCGTCACGCTGATCCGGCGCGCGGGCAGGCCGTTTGGGCGCACGGCCACGGTCGCGTGGGTTCCCGCGCCGCGCAGGCCTTCGCGGAAGGTCGCCTTCACCTGCTCGCTGGTCAGGGTTCCGGCGGTCAAACTGTGAGCCGGTGGCGGCCTTTGTTCTTGCGCCGCTTCAACACCGTCCGGCCACCGGGGGTCCGCATCCGGCTGCGGAATCCATGCGTCTTCTTGCGTCGATGTGTTTTGGGCTGATACGTTCGCTTCACCGCAAACCTCCAACAGAGACGGTTTTCACTATAGCACCCGCATCCGGGAACCGGAAACGGGTTGTGGACAACCTGCGCGTAAACCCCGCATGCTATCCACAACTTTCACACGAGTGGTGCTCACCCACCCTGTCATGAGGGTGGGCCGCCCGGGGCGCCGTGCGGTGGATAGGCCGGGATTATCCACAGAGTTCTGCACACCTGTGGATAAGTGACGGCCGGCCGCATCAGACCTGTGTTTGCGCACGGACGTTCGGCAGGACAGACGCCGGCGCCGGGCGAACTTCCCTGCACTTCCCCACAAGGGTTGTCCACAATCATGGTCATCATCCGCCCGTCCACGGCGAGTCATGAAATCTGCCGGGCCGCCGGGCTGGGTATAGGAGATCCGCCGATGACGGAAAAGGTACGAGTCCGTCGCACGAGGCAGGCACGGCGGTGATCCCTGATTTCCTGCGAGCGGCGGGCGCGGCGGGGTTGCCCGCAGGCGAGCAGAGCGATGGCCCCGAGGTGCAGGTCGCTATCTATGACACGCCGCTGGCCAGCCCCCGTGTCGTTTCCGTTCCCGCGGCCGACTTCCATCAGTTTGTCGGCGACCTGGCGGCGCGGACGTACAACTACTCTCGGGAACGCGGCGGACGCATCCCGTTCACGGTGATCCGTGAGGTGATTGAGAATCTCATCCATGCGTACTTTACGGGCGCCGTGATCAGCATCCTCGACGGGGGCAACACGATCCGCGTCTCCGACCAGGGGCCGGGGATCGCCGACAAGACGCGTGCCGTCCTGCCGGGCTTCACCACCGCCACCCCGGTGCTCCGCCGGTTCATCAAGGGCGTCGGCTCCGGCCTCCCCGTGGCCAAAGAGACCCTCGACCTGCTGGGCGGCGCCCTCACCATCGAGGACAATCTCGCCAGGGGAACCGTCATCACGCTGCGGTTGGCCCCCGAAGGCGCGCGGCCGCTTCCCGGACCCCGCGGGGACAGCGTGCCCCGGCGGTTTGACCTGACCCCGCGCCAGAAAAAAATCCTGCTCCTGATCGCCGAGCTGGGGGCCGCCGGGCCGTCCGAAGTGGCCAAGGCGCTGGAGATCAGCCAGAGCACCGCCTACCGGGAACTCCAGCTCCTCGCCGGGGCCGGCCTGGTAGCGATCAAGCGCTCCGGCAAACGCACGTTGACTGAAGAGGGCATTGCATCACTGGATACCGTGTTCGTGAGTTAATTCGCAGGAGGCCATCATGGTCGTCAATACGTCGTCGGCAGCGCAGGTCTGGCAGGAAGCCCTCCGCCGGATCGAATCCCGTCTCAGCAAGCCCAGTTACGAATCGTTCGTCAAGGCGATGGCCCCGGTCACGCTCACCGAGGAGGTGTTCGTGTTCGCGGTTCCCTCGCGGCTGGCGAAGGAGTGGGTCGAGACGCGATACGCGGGATTGATCCACGGCGCGCTGCGCGAAGTCCTCGCGCGGAACGTCACCATTCAGGTGACCGTCGCCGAAGAGTCCCTGCCGGCCGCCCCGGCCGCATTACCGGCACAGCGGCCATCGGAAGGCCTGCCGCTCAGCCCGAAGTACACCTTTGATACGTTCGTCATCGGCTCCGGCAACCGGTTTGCCCATGCCGCAGCGCTCGCCGTCGCCGACGCGCCCGCCCGCGCGTACAACCCGCTGTTCATCTACGGCGGCGTAGGCTTGGGAAAGACGCACCTCCTGCAGGCGATCGGCCACCACGTCGTCCACCGCCACCACCTGCACCGGGTGGCGTACATCAGCAGCGAGAAATTCACCAATGAACTCATCAACGCGATCCGTGACGACCGGACGCTGGATTTCCGCAGCAAGTATCGCAACGTCGACGTGCTGCTCATCGACGACATCCAATTCCTGGCGGGGAAAGAACGCACGCAAGAAGAGTTCTTCCACACATTTAACACGCTGCACGAAGCCAGCCGGCAGATCATCATCACCAGCGACCGGCCGCCCAAGGAAATCCCCACGCTGGAAGACCGCCTGCGCTCCCGGTTCGAGTGGGGCCTCATTGCCGACATCCAGCCCCCCGACCTCGAAACCCGGATCGCGATCCTGCGGAAAAAAGCCGAACTCGAGGGCATCAGCGTGCCGGACGAGGTCGCGGAATTCATCGCGCAGCGCATCCAATCCAACATCCGCGAGCTCGAAGGCGCACTCGTCAGGGTGGTCGCCTATGCCACGCTGACCCGCGCCGCGATCACCGGTGACCTGGCCGCGGAAATCCTCAAGGAGCTCTTGCCGTCGGGCCCCAGCCGGCCGATTTCGATTCCGATGATTCAGAAGGCGGTCGCCGAACACTGGTCCCTGCGGGTCGAAGAAATGCGGGCCAAACGCCGCACCAAGGGTGTGGCGTTCCCGCGGCAAATCGCCATGTACCTTTCGCGCGAACTCACTGACGCCTCGCTGCCGCGGATCGGAGAGGAATTCGGAGGACGCGATCATACGACCGTGATGCATGCTTGCGAGCGTGTGAAAACCGAACTCACGCATGATCCACAGCTTGCGGCGCGGATCAAGAAACTTGTGGAGAACCTTCAAACGGGTGTCTGATTCTCGTCGTCATGTGTACATCGTGAATAGGTGCACCGGGTCCTCAACAGTCTATCCACATGCCGATTACAGCACCGGTATTGAGGTCTTGGCGTACTATCCACAGGATCCACAAGCGTACTACTACTACGACGAAAATATATAATTCTTTGGAGGATCTATTCACATGTGGGTAATGTGCGCGCAAGCAGATCTTTCTCGCGGAGTACAACTCGTTGGACGGGCGATCTCGACGCGTACGACGATGCCTATTCTGGGCAACGTGTTACTGGAAACTCAAAAAGACGGCCTTCGTCTGACGGCCACCGATCTGGAATTAGCCGTACAGGTAGACTTGCCGGCCGATGTGCAGGAGGGCGGACAGATTACCTTACCCGCGCGGATCTTGAGCGAGATCGTAGGTAACCTTCCCGAAGCGATGGTGGCTCTGAAGACAGAAAAGAACTCCACGCAGACCGAGATCACCTGCGAAGCCAGCACATTTGAAATTCTCGGATTACCCGCGGATGATTTTCCATCCATGCCGGACGGTACGCTGGAATCGATGGGCACGATTAATGCCGACACGGCACGCATGATGATCCGCCAGACGATTTTCGCCGTGTCGACGGATGACACGCGGCCATTTCTGACGGGTGTGTACGTGACAATGGAAGGTAGCGACGTGCGGTTTGTGGCCACAGACGGCGGCCGGCTCGCGCTGCGGAAAACGCTCCTGCCGGCTCCGGCGAAGCAGAAAGTGGGGGTGATCGTACCGGCGAAGGCGCTGCAGGAACTCAACCGCGCACTGGCCGCGGTTGATGGAGACGTCGAGATCGCGACGGCCGGCACCCAGCTGGTGTTCGCGGTCCCCGGGCTACGCCTGTATTCCCGGTTGATCAGCGGGCAGTTTCCGAACTACCAGCAGGTGATTCCGCAGGATTTCAAGCAGCGCGTGCGGATCAGCACCGACCGATTCCTGCGGGCGGTTCGCCGCGTGTCAATCACCGCGCGGGACTCTGCGAACGTCGTCCGGTTTGCCGCCGGCGGCAAGAAGATGACGATCACGTCCAACACCCCGGAGGTCGGCCGGGCCCGCGAGGAGATCGACGTCGTCGCGGAGGGCGAAACAGTCGAGGTGGCGTTCAACGCCCGATACCTCATCGACTGCCTGAACAACATCGACGCGGAGGAACTCTCGTTGGAACTCACCGGCCCGTTGAGCCCCGGCGCGATCCGGCCGGCGACGCACACGGATTACGTGTACGTGCTCGCGCCGGTGAGGGTGTACGGCTAGACCCCCGCGCGTCGTTACCCTCCGCACCGAGACGATCACGCTGGGCGCGTTCCTCAAATGGGCCGGCGTGGCGACCACCGGCGGGCTCGCCAAACAGCGCATTGAAGAGGGAACGGTCGAGGTGAACGGCGCCGCGGAGCGCCGCCGGGGCCGGCGGCTGCGTGACGGCGACTTGGTCGGCGTCGGCGGGGACACATTCGTGGTACGCTACCCAGCGAGCGGTCCGTAGCCCCGCGATGCGAGTCACCACGCTGCGTCTTGTCCAGCTGCGCAACCACGCCCGCACCGAACTGGCGGCGGGACCCGGTGTGAACTTTCTGGTCGGAGCCAACGCGCAGGGCAAGTCCACGCTGCTGGAAGCCGTGCAGCTGGCCGCGACCGGGCGTTCGCAGCGGACACGAGCGGACGTCGAGCTGGTGCGGTGGGGCCAGGGATGGGCCCGCGTGCGCGTGCAGTTCCGCCGCACCGACCGCGACGGGGACATCGACGTGTCACTGCGCACCGACGTGCCGGGCAGCGGCCCCGGACGGGCGGCGAAGGAGTTCAAGGTCAACGGGGTTCCGGTCCGGCGCGGCGCCCTCTTCGGTCACCTGCTGATCGTGAGTGCCTCGCCGGCCGATGAGCTGATCGTCACCGGTGCCCCGCTCGCGCGCCGCCGCCTCGTCGACCTGCTGCTGTCCCAACTCAGCCCCGCGTACTACTACACGCTGCAGCGCTACGGCCGCGTGGTGGAGCAGCGCAACCGGGTGCTGCGCGAACGCCGGGCGGCGGACCTGGTCGTGTGGGATGAACAGGCGGCCGTGCTCGGCGCGACGGTGACGGCCAGGCGGGGGGACGTGATCAGGCGCCTGGGGGCCGCGGCGGCGGCCATCTACGTGCAGTTGAGCGGCGGGCGGGAGGCGCTGCGGGTGGAGTACGCGCCGCACGTGTCTGCGGGCGGAGAAGAAGAGACGTTTGACCGGACGATGGATACGTTCCGGTCGTCCCGCGCCGCCGAACTGGCGCGCGGGGTGACGCTGGTGGGCCCGCACCGCGACGACCTGCGCCTGTGGCTGGACGGTCACGACCTGCGTCTGTTCGGATCACGGGGCCAGCAGCAGATGGTGATGCTGGCCATCCGGCTGGCGGAGCGGCAATTGCTGGCCGAGGACACGGGTGAGCAACCGGTGCTGCTGCTCGATGACGTCTTGATGGTGCTCGACGAGCAGCGGCAGCGGTTCCTGTTGGAGCACCTCGAAGACGGCCAATCGCTGGTGACCGTGACGACGCCGGCCGCGGTGCTCGCGTCGCCCGCACAGGCGGTGGTATTCACCGTGGCGGGAGGTACCGTGACGGCGGATCATGCT
The DNA here is from genome assembly GCA_035292085.1 of bacterium. Lineage (GTDB taxonomy): Bacteria > Sysuimicrobiota > Sysuimicrobiia > Sysuimicrobiales > Kaftiobacteriaceae > DASXUC01. The sequence goes on along the minus strand of DATDQT010000051.1, from coordinate 17,831 downwards.
CACGCATCTTAGGACGGTGCTGCGGAGCGCGGCACGCGCGCTGGGCGTGGAACGCGCCGCACACGCAGCGTTGGCCGTGGAGCTGTGGCCGCAGATTGTCGGCCCGGAGGCCGCGGCGGCCACGCGGGTCACCGGGCTGCGCGCCGGCGTCCTGCTCGTGGACGCCCAACCAGGGATGTGGGCGCAAGAACTCTCGCTGCGCCGGAGCCAGCTGGCGGCGGCACTCAATGTCGCGCTGGGAGAGTCGGTGATTGAAGACATCAGGATCAGGCAGCAACCCCTAGGACGTACACGACCGACACCACCGACACAACTCACACAACCACAGGTAGAAGAGATCGGCGAGCAGGAGCGGGCCATGATTGAACGGGCGGTTGCCGACATTAAGGATCCTGAGCTCCGGGACGTAACCCGCCGCGCGATGATCAGTCAGGTGCGTTGGAAGCGACGGCGGGGGGCGCAGGACTAACCGTGTACCTGCACGCGGGAGGCGACGTGGTGGTCGCGGTGGCCGACATCATTGCGATCCTCGACGGGCGCGCCGTCGCCGGTTCGGAGATCAATCAGGAGTTCGTCCGGCGCGCGGATCAGGTTCGTCGAATTTCTGGCTCCGCGACGGCACAGGAGTCCCGCGGCCGCCCCCGCACCAGATCGTGGGTCGTGACCGTCACCGGGACGTATCCGTCCGGGATCTCACCGGCCACCCTGGCCCGCCGGATGTCCCACTTCGGCCGGTACGCGGCGTCGTGGAGGGCCGAAACATAAGGCAGGACAAGGCGTTTGCGCGTTTGACGCCCTCCTGCCCCCGTGATAAACTGAACTGTGCTGCATTTAGACCGGCCTACGCGCGATTCTAGGCCAGATTTCCGAGGAAATTTGCCATAAGGTTAGTGGAGGGGACGCCACAGAGGCGGCCCCTTCCTGTGTCGAAGGGTGGTCACACCCTGAGCGAAGCGGAGCGAGTTCGACGGGCGACGCGCCCCACCGGTGAGGCAGAAGGAGAACCCATGGCGACGGACCAGACGACGGCCCCCTACACCGCAGAGCAGATCCAGGTCCTCGAAGGTCTCGAAGGCGTCCGCAGGCGTCCCGCGATGTACATCGGCAGCACCGGACCCGACGGGCTGCACCACCTGCTGTACGAGGTGGTCGACAACTCGGTCGATGAAGCGCTGGCCGGCCGGTGCGACGAGATTGACGTCATCCTGCACACGGACGGCAGCGCCTCGGTGTCCGACGACGGCGCCGGGATTCCGGTTGACCCGGTACCGAAAATCGGCAAGCCGGCAGTCGAGGTGGTGCTGACGACCCTGCACGCCGGCGGCAAGTTCGGCGGCGGGGGGTACAAGATCTCCGGCGGCCTGCACGGGGTGGGCGTGTCCGTCGTCAACGCGCTGTCCGAATGGCTGGAGGTCGAAGTTCAGCGCGACGGCAAGAAGTACCGGCAACGGTTCGCCCGCGGGAAGAAGACCACCGCGCTCCAGCCGGCCGGGTCGTCCCGCAAGTCCGGTACCCGCGTCACCTTCAAGCCGGATCCCCAGGTCATGACCGCCGCGGATTTCGACGCCGACGCGATAGCCAAACGCCTGGAGGACATCGCGTATCTGAACAAAGGCCTGACGATTCGCCTCCGCGACGAACGGACGGATCAGGAGCAGGTGTTCAAGCACGCCGGCGGCATCGCCGAACTCGTCACTGCGATCAACCGGACCAAGAGCAAGATCTCGGCCGTGCTCAGCACGACGAAGGAGCGCGACGGCACCGAGGTCGACGTGGCGCTGCAGTACAACGACTCCTACCTGGAGCACACCCTGACGTATGTCAACACGATCCCAACAACCGAGGGAGGCACGCACGTCGCGGGATTCCGGACGGCGCTGACGCGGGCGATCAACGACTACGCGCGCCGGGCGGGCCTGCTGAAGAACGGAGACCCGACCCTGACCGGCGACGACGTGCGCGAAGGCCTGACCGCGGTGCTGAGCCTGAAGCTGCCTGAACCACAGTTCGAAGGGCAGACCAAAACGAAGCTCGGGAACACCGAGGTCAAGGGTCTGGTGGAGTCGGTTGTCGGGGACTGGCTGCAGGAATGGCTCGAGACCCACCCCGGGGACGCGAAACGGATCATCAACAAGGCGATGACCGCGGCCCGGGCCCGCGAAGCAGCCAAGCAGGCGCGCGATCTCGTGCGGCGCAAGACCGCGCTGGACGTCTCCCCGCTGCCCGGCAAGCTGGCCGACTGCACCGAGACCGATCCCGAGCACAGCGAGTTCTTCATCGTCGAGGGGCCTTCAGCTGGCGGGTCTGCCAAGCAGGGGCGGGACCGGCAGTTCCAGGCCATCCTTCCGATCCAGGGCAAGATCCTCAACGTCGAGAAGGCGCGCGAGGACAAGATGGTCGGCCACGAGGAGATCCGCGCGATCATCACCGCGTTGGGCACGGGGTTCGGCGCCAAGTTCGACTTCGACGCGCGGCGCTACGACCGGATCATCATCATGTGCGACGCGGACGTGGACGGCAACCACATCCGCACGCTGCTGCTGACGTTCTTTTACCGGTACATGCGGCCGCTCATCGAGCACGGCAAGATCTATATTGCCCAGCCGCCGCTGTACCTGGTCAAGAACGGCAAAGAGCGCCGCTACGCGTTCTCGGACGAAGAGCGCCAGGTCCTGACCAAAGAGATCGAGCGCAAGGGCGGCAAGCCCGACGTGCAGCGCTACAAGGGCCTGGGCGAGATGAACCCCGACCAGCTGTGGGAGACGACGATGAACCCGGCCACCCGGACGCTGCTGCGCATCGAGGTAGAAGACGCCAAGGCTGCCGATGCGATCTTCACGACGCTGATGGGCGAAGAAGTCGAACCGCGGCGCGAGTTCATCGTGAAGTACGCTCGCGAAGTCAAGAACCTCGACATCTAGCACCCGAGAGGTCCGAGCCATGGCCTTAGCAGATGAGTCGCGCATCATCGCGCAGCCGATCGAGCAGGAGATGCGCACGTCGTATCTCGACTACGCGATGTCCGTCATTGTCAGCCGAGCGCTGCCGGATGTCCGCGATGGCCTGAAGCCCGTCCAGCGCCGGATTCTCTACGCGATGTACGAGGCCGGCCTGCGTCCCGACCGGCCGTTCCGGAAGTCGGCCGCGGTCGTGGGCGATGTGATGAAGAAGTACCACCCGCACGGCGACGCGCCGATCTACGAAGCGTTGGTCCGAATGGCGCAACCGTGGTCGTTCCGCTACCCGCTGGTGGACGGGCAGGGCAACTTCGGGAGCGTCGACGGAGATCCACCGGCGGCCATGCGATATTCGGAAGCGCGTCTAACCGCCCTGGCGCTCGAGCTCCTGGCCGACATCGACAAAGACACCGTGGACCTGATTCCGAACTATGACGAGTACGAGAAAGAGCCCGTCGTGCTGCCCGCCAAAGTTCCGAACCTCCTCATGAACGGGGCGTCCGGCATCGCCGTCGGCATGGCGAGCAACATCCCGCCGCACAACCTGGGCGAGCTGGTAGACGGCCTGGTCGCGCTGATCGACGACCAGGACACCGACGCCGAGGCCTTGTTGAAGGTCATCAAAGGCCCCGACTTTCCCACGGGCGGCATCATCCTCGGGCGCGACGGCATCAAGGACGCGTACGCGACCGGGCGCGGGAGCATCACGGTGCGGGCGAAGGCCGAGCTCGAAGAGATGCGCGGCGGGCGTACGGCCGTCATCATCACCGAGATCCCGTTCCAGGTGAACAAGGCGTCGCTGATCGAGCGGATCGCCGATCTGGTGCACAACAAGAAGCTGAACGGCATCAGCGACCTGCGGGACGAGTCGGACCGCCGGGGCATGCGGATCGTCATCGAACTGCGGCGCGACGCGAACCCGCAGATCGTCCGCAATCAGCTCTTCAAACACACGCAGCTGCAGACGACGTTCGGCGCGAACATGCTCTCGTTGGTCGACGGGGTCCCGCGGACGCTGGGGCTGAAGGACATGCTCGTCCACTACCTCAACCATCGCCGCAACGTCGTCATCCGGCGGACGAAGTTCGAACTGACCCGGGCCGAGGACCGCGCGCACATCCTGGAGGGCTACAAGATCGCGCTGAAGTTCCTCGACGACGTCATCGCTCTGATCCGGAAGTCGAAGGACACCGCGGCCGCCCGGGCCGGCCTGATGAAGCGGTTCAAACTCAGCGAGCGGCAGGCCGAGGCCATCCTCGAGCTGCAGCTGCGGCGGCTGTCCCAGCTGGAGCGCGAGAAGATTGACGACGAGTACAAGCAGCTGGTCAAGGACATCGCCCGCTTCAAGGAGATGCTGCGCGACGCGACGTCGCCGCGGCCGAAGCTCATCATGGCGTCGGTGCGGGCCGAACTGCTGGAGATGAGGGAGAAACACGGAGACCCGCGCCGGACGAAGATCACCGGCAAAGAGGTCGAGGAGTTCGAGGCCGAAGACCTCATCCCCGACGCCGACGTGGTCATCAGCCTGACCCACAACAACTACATCAAGCGGCAGCCGCTGGAGACGTACCGGCTGCAGCGGCGCGGTACCCGCGGCGTGCTGGGGATGGGCACCAAAGAAGAGGACTTCGTGCAGCAGGTGTTGACGACGACGAACCACGCGTTCCTGCTGTTCTTCTCCGACCGCGGCAAGGTGTACCGGATGAAGGCGCATGAAGTGCCGGAAGCGGGCCGGACCGCGCGGGGCACGGCCGTCGTCAACCTCCTGGCGATGGCCCAGGGCGAGCGTGTGAACGCGATCATCGCCCTGCGCTCCTTCGAGGACGAAGGCAGCGTGTTTATGGCCACCCGGCGCGGCGTCGTGAAGCGCACTGGCTTGATGGAGTTCATCAACGCCAAGCGCGCAGGCATCTTTGCCATCACCCTGGATCGCGACGACGCGCTGGTGGACGTCAAACTGATGACGAAAGACGTCGAGATCATTCTGGCGACCAAACTCGGTAAAGCGGTGCGTTTCAAGGCCGGCCAGGTCCGCCAGATGGGACGGGGCGCCCGCGGCGTCGCCGGGATCCGTGTCCGCGGAGACGACGAGGTGGTCGGAGTCGCGGATGCCCGCGAGGGGGCCACGCTGCTGTCGGTGACGGAGCTCGGCTACGGCAAGCGCACGCCCCTGGGACAGTATCAGACCAAAGGGCGCGGGGGCATGGGCGTCATCAACGTCAAGGTGACGAAGAAGACCGGCCCGGTGGTCAGCGTCCGAGCAGTCGACGAAGACGATGAGATTCTGGTCGTCACGACCAACGGCGTGTTCAACCGCATGGCCGCCGGTCAGATCTCTGTCCACGGCCGCCAGGCGCAGGGCGTGCACGTGCAGAAACTCGGCGCGAATGAACGCATTGCTGCCGTCGCACGGATTCCGGCGAAGGACTAGACTGCGAGGTGTTCAGCATGTGGCGTAGATTGCTCACAGCCATCGGCGTCATCGGCGCCACCGTGGCTATCCATGAGGGTGCGCATGCCCTCATGGCTGTGCGCAGCGGCGGCAAGGTCAAGGAGATCGGCGTGGGGTTTGGGCCGGTCCTCGCGCGGACCCGGGTCGGCGGCGTCCCTGTCGCGCTGCGCGCCCTCCCGCTGGGAGGGTACGCGGCCATCGACATCGAGCAATTGCCACCGCGCCGGCGGTTTCCGCTGCTCCTGGCCGGTCCGCTGGCCAACATCGCGGTGGGAGCGCAGCTGCTTGCCTGGACCCGGCATCAGCCGCCTGTCCGCATCGGCGGAGGCAGGCCGGTGGGCGTCACCGGATTCCTCGGCACCATGTCCGCGCTGATGGAGGCCGCCGGTCAGGGGCCCGGGGCGGTGCTGCGCCTGGCGGGGGTGGTGAACCTGGGAGTCGGGTTGATGAACTTACTGCCCATCTATCCGCTTGACGGCGGCCACATCGCGATGAGCGCGATGGAGGCGCGCGGAGTTCCAGCGCGGGCGCGCACGGCCTTCGCCAGAATCACCGCGGCGATCTTCCTCCTTATTGCGCAGATGGCCATGCTCGGGGACCTGCGCCGACTTCGCCGGCACTGAGCACCATGGCAGTGATCCGCGCCGCCAGGGCTTCCGACGAGGAGCTCTCTCGCACCGTGGGCGGACGCGATGCGGCCCCCCCGGAGTGGCAGGAGTGGGCGGAGGAACCGGGCCACGACATCGTCGCCGAAGAGGACGGCAAGGTCGTGGGTGCCATCCACCTCTCGATCGTCGGCCGGACGGAAGCATGGATGGAGAACCTCAGGGTGCTGCCGGAGTTTCAGGGCCGCGGCCTTGCCGGGCAGCTGGTGCGGGAAGCAGAACACCGCGCCGTGCACTACGGTGCCGCGAAGATACGGACCGCCGTTCCCGCGCACGAGTACGCGGCGCTGGCCGTCGCCCACCGCGGCGGCTACCATCGCGTGCTGCAGTGCGTGGTGCTGGAGTCGCACATGACGGCGGGTCCGCGGCATGTGCCCTACGACGCGCCGGTTGAATCCCCCGACGTCACGGCGGCGCCGGCGGTCGCCGCCTATGCGGGCGGGACGCCGACCCTGCAGAGTTGGGACCAACTCGTGCCCCTGGGGTGGCGATTCCGCCGGCTCGTGCCTGAGTTGATCCGCGGCCTGATCAAGGACACACGCGTGCTGGTGTCCATGCGTGCCGACGCGCTCCGCCCGCGGGCCCGCCGCGGACAGTGGCAGGCCGGCGAACTGCAGGGTGCCGCGGTATTTGTTGAACGGGAGGATGCGGCGGTGATGTCCCTGCTCGACGGAACCGCACCGGCGATCCAGGCACTGTACGGAACGGTGACAGAGCGCTCCGGCCGGCATGGGCTGGCGCGGACGACGGTCTTCGCACCGTCGCCTGACAGCGTCAGCGCCCTGCGGGCCGAACCCTGGACACCGCATCCGTGGTGCCCCGACGGCCTCGTCGTTGTCGAAAAGAGCGTCGCGTCATGACCGAGCTGCTGTACCTCCACGACAGTTACCTGCGGGAGTTCGAAGCCACCGTCACCGCCGTGGACGGGACGGTGGTGGTGCTGGACAGGACGGCATTCTACGCGGGCGGAGGCGGCCAGCCCGCAGATGCGGGGGCGTTGATCTGGAGTGGATCCACGGCCGCGGTGACCGACGCGAAGCGCATCGGGCCTGACGTCGCCCATATCGTCGAGGGACCGCCGCCGCTGATTGGGACAACGGTGCGCGGGGCGCTTGACTGGGACCGCCGGTACGCGATCATGCGCCACCATTCCGCGCTGCATGTGCTGGTCGGCGTCGTGTATCGAATCTTCGGGGCGATGGTGACAGGCGGCGCCATCTACGCCGACCGGGCGAGAATGGACTTCTCCCTCGAGGATCTCAACAAGGAGCGCGTGGCGTCCATCGAGCGGGAAGCGAACCGCGTCATTGGAGAAGGCCACCGCATCCTCGTCCGCTACGTGTCCCGTGAGGAGTATGAGCGCTCGGATCTCACGCGGCTGGCGAAGAACCTGCTGCCGCCGGAGATTCGCGAAGTCCGCGTCGTCGAGATCGAGGGTTTCGATGCCCAGGCCGACGGTGGAACGCACGTCGCCAACACGCTGGAGATTGGACACCTCGCCGTCACCAAAACGGAGAACAAAGGAAAGACGAATCGGCGACTCGAGATCGCGCTCACGGCGGGATCACGGGAGCAGGGAATGAAGCCCTGATCCCGTGACGGCCTGATCCCGCTCTCGCAACACAGCAGGACCTCCCCTTGGAAACGCCAACCCAACAGAGGCAAGAGCACTTCGAGGTTTGCCCTATGCAGTGGCATCCCGCCGGTGACATTCAGGTTCGAATCCGACGGGTGATACGTGCGCTCAGTCTCCAGCACGTCGACCCGGCCCGCGTGCACTGCGTGCGCGTGGTCGGATCCAGGGCCAATGCGCTGGCACGGATCTGGGGACTCCCCCCGGTGTTTCAGGACGCGCTCAAACTCAAACCCCACTACGTCATCGAGTTCATGGTCCCGGCGTTCGACCGCCTGGCCCGGGCCGAACAAGACCGTGTCCTCATCCATGAACTGCTGCACATCCCCCGGACGTTCAGCGGCGGCATCCGCCCGGAGCAGTCGCCGTCGCTGTCCATCAACAACCGTACGGTAGAGCGCTACTACCGCCAGTACCTGGCGGCGATGAAGCGGCGCGCCCCGCGACGCTGATCCCAACTCACTCAACTGACACAATCCACACGACCCACACAACTCAAACCAGCCTCTCCGTTGAGGCGGGTCATTGTGTCGGTGGTGTCAGTTGTGTAGGTTGTGTAGGTAGATGGGTATCGACGGCCGGACGAAAATCGTCGCCATCCTGGGCGATCCGGTGGCGCATTCGCTGTCGCCGCAGATGCACAACGCGGCGTTTGCGGCGGCGGGACTGAACTGGCGGTGCGTGCCGTTCCGCGTCCCCAAGGCCGACCTGCGGGCGGCCCTGCGCGGCCTGGGCGCGCTCGGAGTCGTCGGATGCAACATCACCATCCCCCACAAGGAAGCCGCGGCGTCGGACGTTGACGAACTTGATCCTGTGGCGGCCCGGATCGGGGCGGTGAACACCGTGCGCGTCGCCGGCGGCCGGCTGCAGGGGTTTAACACCGACGCACCGGGAGTCCGTGACGCCCTGAGCAGGGATGGGCGCGCGGCCCTGGATGGATGCACCTGCGTCATCGCCGGCGCGGGAGGCGGTGCGCGTGCGGCGGCCAGTGCCCTTGCCGGCACCGCGAAGCGCCTGACGATTTTGAACCGTACCGAATCTCGCGCCCGCGGCCTCGCGCAGATGCTTGCCGCCGCCCACCCGACGGGCGATTTTCGCACCGGCGATCTATCCTCCGAAAGCATCACGGCCGCGCTCGACGGCGCCGACGTATTCGTCCACGCTACGAGCGCGACGATGTCCGCGGCGATGGGCGGCGGTGGGGGCCGCGCGGAGTGGCTGACGCCGCTGGGACAGTCGTTGCGGCCGGGCTGCGTCGTCCTCGACATGGTCTACACGCCGGTGTGGACCGATCTCCTGGCGGCGGCGAAGGAGGCCGGCGCGACGCCGGTGAGCGGCCTGGCGCTGCTGGTCTACCAGGGCGCACGGAGTTTCGAATTGTGGACGGGACAGCCCGCTCCGGTTGACGTCATGCGCAAGGCCGTCGGACTATGACGCTGCGGTTCCTTACGGCGGGCGAGTCGCACGGACGCGCGCTCCTGGCGATCGTGGATGGGATTCCGGCCGGCTTAGCGCTCGACGAAGACGACATCAACACGCAGATGCAACGGCGGCAGCTCGGCTACGGGCGCAGCGTCCGGATGAAACTCGAGACCGACCGCGCCGAACTCGTTGCCGGCGTGATCCACGGCGAGACGATCGGCGGACCCGTCGGGCTGCGCATTGAGAACCGCGACGTTCGCGTGGACGAACCCGAGCTCACCCGGCCGCGCCCGGGCCACGCCGATCTGGTCGGCGCGATGAAGTTCGGATTCAGCGATGTACGCCGGGCCCTGGAACGCGCCAGCGCCCGGGAAACGGCGGCCCGCGTGGCGGTCGGGGCCGTCTGCCGGCGGCTGCTGGGTGAGTTCGGCGTGCAGGTCTTCAGCCACGTCCCCGAGATCGGCGGCGTGGCGATCGGCCGCCGGCCCCCACGGTGGGAAGACATCCCGCCCATCGCCGAAGAGTCCGAACTGCGATGCGTCGACGCCGAAGCGGAGACGGCGATGCGCGAACTGATCGATGATGCGAAGCGACGCGGGGATACCCTCGGCGGTGTCTTCGAGGTCGTCGCGTTGGGTGTGCCCCCCGGGCTGGGCAGTTACACGCACTGGGACCGCAAGCTCGACGGACGCCTGGCGCAGGCGGTGATGTCGATTCACGCCGTCAAAGGCGTCGAGATCGGGAGCGGATTCGCGATTGCCCGCACGCCCGGGTCGTCGGCGCACGACGAGATCCTCTGGTCGTCGGAGCAGGGCTTCTATCGGGACACCAACCGCGCCGGCGGAACGGAAGGCGGCGTCACCACCGGTGAGCCGGTCGTCGTCCGGGGAGCAATGAAGCCGCTGTCCACGTTGATGTCGCCGCTGCGCTCCATAGACATCAGGACCAAAGAACCCGTGAGCGGCGCGGTCGTCCGGAGCGACGTCACGGCCGTGCCCGCCGCGGGCGTCGTCGGCGAAGCGATGGTCGCGTTCGTGCTGGCGGAGGCTTTTCTGGAGAAGTTCGGCGGCGATGCGGTTGCCGACATCAGAGTTGCCTACGACGCGTACATGCGGCGGCTTCGGGAGATGTGAGAAACGTCGTTCTGATTGGGTTCATGGGCACGGGCAAGAGCGAGGTCGGCCGCCTGCTGGCCCGCCGGCTCGGCTGGCGGTTCGTCGATACCGACCGCCAGGTGGAACTGCGCGAGGGTGCCTCGGTCGCGCAGATTTTCGCCCGCCACGGAGAAGCGTACTTCCGCACCGCCGAGGCGAAGGCCGTCGCCAAGGTCGCGGCCGGCCAAGATACCGTCATCTCCACCGGCGGCGGCGTGGTGTTGCGGCCCGAGAACATGCTCCACCTCCGCCGGCACAGCTGGATCATCTCCTTGACCGCCCCCGTGGAAGTGATCCTCAGCCGGCTGGGAGAGGCGGAAGGGCGCCCGCTGCTGCGCCCCGCATCCACCGGTGCAGGGCAGCGGACCAGCCGTGGCCGCGCGCTGCGGAAGGCCGACATGCGCCAGACCGTGACGCGGCTGCTGTCCGAACGGCGGCCGCTCTACCGCGACGCCGATTTGATCCTCGACGTCTCAGCCACCGCCCCTGCGCGCGCCGTGGATGCCATCGTGGCCTTCCTGGGCCGCCGCGAGCGGCAGATCATCCCGGTCCGCCTGGATGACCGTGCATACACCATCTATGTGGGCGACGGCATTCTCCCGCTGCTGCCGGCGGATCTCGGCGCCCTCGAAGCCGGGGCGCAGGTGGCCGTCGTGTCGCACCGGCCGCTGCTGCGCACGGTGGGGCAACGGCTCGCGGCCGCGCTGGCCGCGTGGGAATTCGACCCGCTGACCCTCGATGTTCCGACCGGCGAGGGGGCGAAGAGTCTGGCCGTGGTCTCGCAGTTGTGCACGAAACTGGCCCGCGCCCGTTTCGACCGCAACAGCACCCTCGTCGCCCTCGGCGGGGGAGTCGTCGGCGACCTGGGTGGATTCGTCGCCGCGACGTACATGCGCGGCATCCGGCTGGTTCAGGTGCCGACCACCCTGCTGGCGATGGTCGACAGCAGTATCGGAGGGAAGACCGGCGTCAATCACGCCGGCGTGAAGAACCTGGTCGGCGCCTTCTACCAGCCCGCCGAGGTCCTGGCCGATGTGCGGCTGTTGTCAACGCTGCCGGCGCGCGAACTGCGCAGCGGCCTCGCCGAGGTGATCAAAACGGCGGTCATCGGGGATCCTTTCCTGTTTGAGTTCCTGGAGCGGGAAGTCGATGCCGTGCTGGCCCGTGAGCCGCGCGCGCTGGCCGAAGTGATCACCCACTGTGCGGCCTACAAAGCCCGGATCGTGGAACTGGACGAACGCGAACGCCGCCAGCGCATGATCCTCAACTACGGCCACACGATCGGCCACGCCGTTGAGGCGGCGGCGGGACTCGGGCGGCTCACGCACGGGGAGGCGGTCGCGATCGGCATGGCGCTGGAGGCGCATGTGGCCCAGCGCCTGGGGCTGGTCCCCCCGGCGACCGTCCAGCGGCAGAACGATCTGCTGCAGCGGGCCGGCCTGCCGGTGGTCACGCCGCGGGTCAACCCGCGTCTGCTGTGGCGCGCGATGGCGCTGGACAAGAAGATGCGCAACGGCATGGTCCGCTTCCCACTCCTCAAAGGCATCGGTGAAGTGCTGCTCGAACAGGAAGTGCCTGAGGTGCTGCTGCGGGAGGTGCTGAGTGGCACGCGTGCTGGTCGTCTTCGGGCCTAATCTCAACCTGCTCGGCGAGCGGGAACCCGCCGTCTACGGGACCGGCACCCTGGAGGACATCATGGGCGCCGCGGCGGCGCTCGGCCGGACCGAAGGGGTCGAGGTGGACTTCTTCCAGTCCAACAGTGAGGGCGCGATTATCGACCGGCTGCATGAGGCCCGGCACACCCATCACGCCGTCGTCCTCAATCCCGGGGCGCTGGCCCACTACAGTTACGCGCTTCGCGATGCGATCGCGGGGATTGCGATCCCGGTGGTCGAGGTGCATATGACCAACGTGACGGCGCGCGAGTCGTTCCGGGCGGTCTCAGTCACTTCACCCGTGTGCCGCGGCGTGATCTTCGGGTTGGGCGCGGACAGCTTTCTGCTCGGTCTTCGGGCGGCGGTGGCACTCACGAAGCCCGAAGCCCGAAGCCCGAAATCCAGGAGGTGACGGGTGCACGTCCGGGGGATCCGCGGGGCGACAACAGCGGCGGCGGACACCGAAGAGGAGATCCTCGCCGCCACGCGTGAGCTGCTGGAGCAGATGGTCGCGGAAAACGATGCGGAACCGGATGAGATCGCGGCCATCCTGTTCACGGCGACGCCCGATCTGACCTCCGCATTTCCCGCCGAGGCCGCCCGCCAGCTGGAGTGGACGGCCGTTCCGCTGATGTCGGCTCCCGAGATCAAGGTCCCGGGGGCGCTGCCGCGCTGCATTCGGGTCCTCATGCTGTGGAACTCCACCCGCACGCCGGAACAGGTCCAGCACGTCTACCTGCGCGATGCCGCGGTGCTGCGGCCTGATCTCAAGACACGTTGAACCAGCGGCACTCACACAACTCACACAACCGACATAACTCACACAATTGACTACGGGAGGCATTGGGATTGGGCGCAGGTAATTGTGTAGGTTGAGTGAGTGGTGTGAGTCGTGTGAGTTGAGAGTGATGGACGTCACAGTAGAACCAGCCAGGACGCTCCGCGGCACCATCACGGTTCCGGGCGACAAGTCGATCTCGCATCGGGCGGCGATGCTGGGGACCATCGCCCGCGGCACGACGGTCATCTCGAATTTCCTGTGGGCCGATGACTGCCGGTCGACGCTCTCGTGCCTGCGGGCTCTGGGCGCAGAGATCCTCGAGAGGGATGGAAGCCTGGTCGTCCACGGCCGCGGGCCGAGGCTGCAGGAGCCTGCCGGCGTTCTTGACGCCGGGAACTCCGGAACCACCGCCCGTCTGCTGTCGGGCATCCTTGCCGGCCAGCCGTTTGCGGCAGAGATCACCGGAGACGAATCGCTGCGGACCCGTCCGATGGAACGGGTCGCCGAACCGCTTCGCGCCATGGGAGCAGGCGTGGACACGCGCGGCGGGCGGCTGCCGCTGCGGGTGCGGGGCGGGAGCCTGCAGGGCATCACCTATGCGCCTCCGGTCCCCAGCGCTCAGGTCAAATCCGCCGTCCTGCTGGCGGGACTCTTTGCCGGCGGGGAAACGACGGTGATCGAGCAGGTGCCGACGCGGGACCATACCGAGCGGATGCTTGAAGTCTTTGGTGCCCCGGTCACGGCGCGACCTGGGCAGGTCTCCGTGCGCCGCAGTCCGCTGCAGGCTGTTCCCGTGTCCATCCCCGGAGACATTTCCTCGGCCGCGTTCGTGCTGGCCGCGGCGGCCGTGCTGCCGGGCTCCGAGGTGACCGTGACGGAGGTCGGCCTCAATCCCACGCGCACCGGGGTGCTCGACGTGCTGCGTGCGATGGGCGCGGATGTGACCGTACGCCAGGATGACGTGTGGAGCGGCGAGCCGGTCGGGACGATCACCGTCCGTGGCGGCGAGCTGCGCGGCACCTCTATTACAGGATCGCTGACCGCCCGTGTGCTCGACGAACTGCCCGTGTTATGCGTCGTAGCCACTGCGGCGGCGGGGACGACAGAAGTCGCCGATGCCGCTGAATTGCGCGTGAAAGAGTCCGACCGCATCGGCGCCCTCGCCGAAGCGCTGAGGTCCCTCGGCGGTGAAGCCGAAGAGCGCCCGGACGGCCTGATCGTCTACGGCAGCCGTCTGCGCGGCGGCCGCGTCAGCAGCCGCGGGGATCACCGGCTCGCGATGGCGCTGGCCATCGCCGGTCTGCTGGCGTCCGGTCCGGTGATCGTGGACGCCAGCGAAGCCGTGGAGGTATCCTTTCCGGGATTTTTCCGCACGCTGGCGGCGCTGACAGGAGCGGGCGTGAGCGGATGACCGACGCGGGCGCGGTGCAGGGCGCCGCGGATCGGATCCGCGCGAACATTGAACGGGTGCTCGTGGGGAAGCGCGAGGTGGTGGACCTCGCGGTGGTGGCAGTGCTGTGCGAGGGTCACCTGCTGATCGAGGATGTTCCCGGCATCGGGAAGACCATGCTCGCGAAAACGCTGGCACGGTCGCTGGGGTGCCAGTTCCGGCGCCTCCAGTGCACGCCCGACCTGCTGCCCACCGACGTCACCGGCATGCATTTCTTCAACCAGAAAACCCAGGAGTTCGAGTTTCGCGCCGGTCCTGTCTTCACGAACATCCTGCTGGCCGATGAGATCAACCGCGCGACGCCGCGGACGCAGGCCGCCCTGCTGGAGTGTATGGAGGAGCGCCAGGTCACCCTTGAGACCGGGACGCTGTCCCTCGGAAAGCCCTTCATGGTGATCGCCACACAGAATCCGATCGAACTGCAGGGCACGTTTCCCCTGCCGGAGGCCCAGCTGGACCGGTTCCTCCTGCAGCTGCCGGTGGGGTACCCCGGCGAGGCGGACGAAGTCGAAATCCTCCACCGGTTCCGGTCGGACAACCCCCTGGACGACCTCGGTGCGGTCACCGGAGCCGACGAGGTCGTCGCCATGCAGCGGGCCGTGCGCGGCGTGCACGTCAGCCCGGCCGTGGAAGGCTACATCGTCGATCTCGTGCGCGCAACGCGTGCGCATCCCGAAATTGACCTCGGCGCGAGCCCGCGGGGGAGCCTCGGACTCTATCGAACGTCGCAGGCGCTGGCGGCGATTCACGGGCGCGGGCACGTGCTGCCCGATGACGTGAAAGCGATGGTGCCGTACGTCCTGCCGCACCGCATGATGACGACCTCGCAGGCCCGGCTGCGCGAGCGCGGTGCCCGCGAGATCGCCGTGGAAATTCTTCGAAGCGTACCGGCGCCGGTGGAAGCGGAGTGACCGGTTTCCGGTAGTCGGCATGTACAGTCAGGGCTGGCTGCTGGTAGGCTCGCTCCTCCTCCTCGTCGCCGTGTTCACCCGGCAGGCGGTCGCGTTCTTGCTGGGTCTGGCCGTGTTCCTCAGCGCGGGGGCGTCGTACCTGTGGGACCGGTTCTGCCTGGCGCGTGTGGAGTACCGGCGCACGTTCACCCCGCGCCGAGCCTTCTACGGCGAAACGGTCACCCTCACGATGGAGCTCACCAACCGCAAGATCCTTCCCCTCGCGTGGCTGGAAGTCGTGGACGAACTCCCCGGAGAACTGGTCCCGTTGAGCGGCCGGGTGATCCCAAGCGTGCGCCAGCGCCGCCAGCACCTCGTGAACATGTTCACGCTGCGGTGGTACGAGCGCGTGCGGCGGCGGTTTGTGCTGCGGTGCGACGCCCGCGGGTACTTTCCGCTCGGTCCGGCGCGGCTGCGGTCCGGCGATATTTTCGGCTTCACGATCCGCGGCAAAGACGTTGAACACGTCGATCATCTGCTGGTGTATCCGCGGATCGTGCCGCTCAGCGCGCTGGGCCTGCCCGCGCTGTACCCGATCGGGGACACCACGATGCCGCGGCATCTGCTGGAAGATCCGGCGCGCGTGGCCGGCGTACGCCCCTACGCGCCCGGCGATCCGCTGCGGCGCATCCACTGGAAGGTGACGGCGAAATCGGGCGACCTGCGCTCCAAGCAGTATGAGACGACGACCAGCCGCCGGTTGGCCATCTTCTTGAACCTGGATACGCTCGGCCGGTGGGCTGAGTATCGGGGCTTCGTCCGGCCGCTGCTGGAGCTGTTGATGGTCACCGCGGCGTCCGTGGCGAGCTGGGCCGCGGACGGCGGCCACCTCATCGGGTTGTATGCCAACGGCTACCTGCCGCAGGGCCTGCGGTGGGTGCGGATCCCCCCGGCATCGGGCACCCGCACGCTGTCGCTGATTCTGGAGGCCCTGGCCAAACTCTTTGCCACCCCTGTCATGCCGCTGGGCGACCTGCTGCAGCTGGAGGCGCGCACACTCCCGTTTGGGACCACGGCCATCGTTGTCACCGCGGTGGTGGATGACCCGTTGATTGCCGGGATCGATCGATTCCGACAGGCCGGTGGGGGCGTGGTCGTGATTGTCGTCGGCGACGAGGCCCCGGCCGGCGACCTGCCGGTTCCGGTCTACCACGTGCCCTCCGTGCGCGCCTGGCAGGCGATGGACGGGATCTCGCTGCGGCCGGCAGGGACCGCATGACCGACGGCCGCCGCAGTTTCGGGGTCCTGGCGGGCGCACTGCCGCTCGCCGCCGTCGTGATCGAGTTCTGCTGGCTCTATCCCTGGCTGCTGTTTGCCACGGGGATCCTCTACGGCCCGGTACCGACCCCCCTGCTTCCCGCCTGGCCGGCATTCCTGCTGCTCCTCGGCGGCGCGGTCGCCGTCCGGCGGATCGCGGCGATGCCGTGGTCGCTGCCGGCGATCCGGATCACGGTGGTCGGGGCCGGATTCCTGTTGGGGCTGATCGCCGTGAAGACGGCCTACTACTCCGGCTACGCGGTGACAGACCTCCGCTGGGTGGGCGCGCTGCTGGAGGCGGCCCACGACGCGCTGCCGACGGTGCTGGCTCCCGTGGCCGCCGGTGCCGTCGCGGCGCTCCTGTGGTGGCGCGGGGTGGCCCTTGGCGGCCGCGATTTCAGCTACGTCGAGATCGACCGGCTGTTTCGCGGCGGTTTGGCCTGGACCGTCATGTACGTGACGCTGTACGCCATCTATGCCGACACGCGGGCGTTTGCGGTCGCCGCGGATGCCCCGGTATACTTGCTGGCGTTTTTCTCGTTGAGCCTCCTGTCGCTGGCGGTGGCCCGGCTGATCGACCTGTGGACGCAGACGCATGCCGACGAACGGCAGGCCTGGGCCTCCAACCGGCACTGGTTGATGCTGCTGGTCGGCGTCGTGGGGCTGATCGTGCTGGCGGCCGTGCTGTTGTCCGGGGCGATGCCCTCGGACCTGCGTCCCACACTGGGCCGCGTGCTGTCTCCGCTGCTCCCGGTCGTAGAGGTCGTCTTTTACGCGATTTTCGCAATCGCGCTGGTGATTGCCAGGCTGATCCTGTTTATCTGGTCGCGGTTTCCGCGGCGCGGGCCTCAACCGCTCGACGTCCGCACCGACCCGCTCCAGGGATTGCTCCGGGATCTGCAAGAACTTCAACTGGATCCCGGCGTGGTCAGCGGCGCGCGGTGGGGGATGGTGCTGCTGGTCGTCATTCTGCTCTCCCTGCTGATCGCCATCGCCATCGTGCGGACCCGCCGGCGCCGGCGTGGGCCGGAAGAAGATGAACGGGAATCGGTGTGGTCGACGCGGGCGCAGCTGGCAGGCCTGGGCAGCGCGCTGCGTTCATGGTGGGCGCGCCTGCGCCCCGCGCCGGGAAGCGAGGAGCCCACGGACATCGCCGCGATCCGGCAGATCTACCGGGAACTGCTGAGGTGGGCGGCGGCCCACGGTGCAGCCCGCCGGCCTGAGCAGACTCCGTATGAGTTCCTGCCACAACTCCGCACCGCCGCGGCCCCGCAGGGCACCGAAGCCTCCGCGATCACCGAGGTATATGTCGCGGTCCGCTACACGCAACACGAGCCGACGCGCACGGAGGTGGATGAGGCCAGGCGAAACCTGGAGGACATTGTCAACAGACCGCAGGCCGGTCGAGACCCGCAAGGCCCGCGGCCTTGACAACCGTGCTATAATACGCGGTAC